>NZ_JAWPOM010000029.1:0-48894 GCF_033344285.1 Vibrio sp. 779(2023) | reverse complement strand
GCGGGGTGGAGCAGCTTGGTAGCTCGTCGGGCTCATAACCCGAAGGTCGTCGGTTCAAATCCGGCCCCCGCAACCAAATACAAGACGATAGATTGAGTACTTATTTAGTATACAATTGTTAAGTCGTCTACGGATGCGCCGCTTGATTCAACGCCTGCTTCTCGCAACCAATCACATCGCTCTTTTCATAATGCTGCGAAGCATGAATCCCCAAAAGCTAAACTTTTATCCGCATCATATGATGTCGGACGATTTCGTTTGTGTTTAAAACACGATATGAATCGGCTGACGTACAGTATGATGAGGCTTCGCGTGTTTTATCTACTTTAATTAACAGAGTTATCCACATACGTCGTTCTGTGGATAAGTTGGTTGATAAAGTGTTTTTAGCTTGACTTTTTATGATGGGGAAGAAAGATCTTTTCTCTAAAATGAAGTTGAAACAACAAAGAAATACCAATTAAATCTTTGTTATATAAAGAAAAAATAAGTTTTTTGTCGGATCGAGTACGTTAAAATACGATCATTAACTGGTATTTTTTTGATCCTAGTCATTTCTCCGAGCTGTGTTTAACTTTTTTCTGTTAGCTTGTTTTTCTTGAATCTCAAATTTTTTTCCACATTACAAAATTGAGAACAAGGTCATGAATTGAACATGCAAAAGTACTTTCAATCTCTTGCATATAGACTACGCTCTATGCGTCTCTCGGCAGTCCCTTCTCGACTATCCTTATTAAGCGTTGCTTTTTCGTCTCTATAGATGAATTACTCTCAGTGGGGAGTTGATTCAGTTGCTCTGTCAAAGCCCATTTAATGTGCTCATCAAGTAATTTATTTTCACCTTGCCGACTTTCCAGCGCATCTATGATTCGCTGACTATATTCTGCATTACCAAGTGCGACAGCGATGTTACGTAGCCACTGTATATGACCAATACGACGGATAGCGGAGCCTTCCATATTTTTTAGAAAAGTCGCTTCATCCCAGTTAAACATGTCGACGAGGTCAGGGTTTTTGAAACTGTCACGACGGTGGAAATCATCTTGCTCCGTTATGTCGGCGTAGCGGTTCCATGGGCAAACCAATTGACAGTCGTCACAACCATAAATGCGGTTACCCATTGGCTTTCGAAACTCTTCAGGAATCACGCCATCGAACTCGATGGTGAGATAAGAGATACAACGCCTGGCATCGACAACTTTGTCTTCAACGATGGCTTGTGTTGGGCATGATGTAATGCATGCTTTGCATTTACCGCACTGATCAACGCTTGGCTCATCTACGGGTAGTGGTAAGTCGATAAGTAGTTCACCTAAAAAGAACCACGATCCACAGTCTTGATCTAAAATCAGGGAATGTTTCCCGGTCCAACCTAAGCCCGCTTTTTGGGCGAGAGGTCGCTCTAATATTGGTGCGGAATCAACGAAAGGTCGGTAACCATATTGACCAACCTCTTGTTCAATAAGTTTGCCGAGCTTATTTAGCTGCTTTCTGACGAGCTTGTGATAATCACGCCCTAGTGCGTAGCGGCTAATATAGGCATGACTTTTATTCGCGAGGTTTGAAGCGAATTGAGCCTCTGGTGGCAGATAGTCCATCCGGACGCTGATAACACGAACGGTTCCCGGGAGTAGCTCATGGGGTCTAGCACGCATCATGCCGTGACGAGCCATCCAATCCATTGAGCCGTGATAGCCTGCATCAAGCCATTTTTGTAGTGCTGCTTCATGTTCACTCAGATCAACGTCGCAGATCCCAACTTTTTGGAAGCCGAGTTCTTTTCCCCAAACTTTGATTTGTTGTGCGAGTTGTTCGTAGTTCATGTTAACCACCGGAATAAAGGGGGGCGGATCTTAACGGATCTCTGGCTTTGGTGCTACCCAGTTAGGTACGTTTTTGATGTTGTGAATACTGCTTATTGAAGTCATTTGCATATATTCTAAATCTAGGTCGATACTAAGATGATTAAGATACCGTTTATTGGATACTTTTTTCGCACATATGACATTTGAAAGCTTGTCTCTCAAAACCAACACGGTTTACTATTCCTGTTCTTTTGATTTTTATATAGTCAACGATCATTAGTTAGAGAAGCATCAATGAGCACGAAACAATTCAATTTAAAAGATGAGCATGAAACGGTTGCACTAGGCACCGCTCTGGCTCAGCTTTGTTCCCAGCAAACCACAATTTATCTGCATGGTGATTTGGGTGCAGGTAAAACAACCTTTAGTCGTGGTTTTGTCCGTGCTCTTGGTCATCAAGGTAACGTGAAAAGTCCAACTTATACTCTAGTCGAACCGTACCAGTTGGATCAGTGGCAAGTATATCACTTCGACCTTTATCGTCTTGCGGATCCTGAAGAGCTTGAGTTTATGGGGATTCGAGACTATTTCACAGACGATGCGATTTGCTTGGTTGAATGGCCTGAAAAAGGGCATGGCTTACTGCCACAACCGGATCTTGATGTAAACATTCGCTACCAAGGTGAGCAACGTGTAGCCGAACTAACAGCTAATAATGATTATGGTGTGCAGTTACTCAGTCGATTGGAGCTATGTTGAGTTTTTCAAATTTTAGAGTGGTGGCGACGTTTGTCGCCACTTTTCTCCTTCTCATCCCCAATTTAGCATTTGCTAACGTCGTTAAGAGTTTTCGAGTTTGGCCTTCACCTGATGAAACGCGTGTTGTCATCGATTTAGGCTCGGAAGCTGACTATTCCTATTTCTCTTTATCAGGGCCGGATCGCCTTGTCGTGGATTTAAAAAGCACGACGATGCAGGCCAAACTACCTGTTACTGTTACGGATAGCCCTGTTTTAAAACTGGTACGAAAAAGCTCGCCTCCAGAGAAGGGCACTTATCGTTTGGTGTTTGAACTAAAAAAGAGCGTTCAAGCGGAGTTATTTAAATTAAGCCCAACACCAGGTGGGCAGTATGGTCACCGCTTGGTGATTGATTTACCGCACGGTAAGAAGGCATCGACCTCTAAACCGAGTAAGCCAGCTGCGGCCAGCAAAGACATGAGCTCAGTTCAACGAGCTCAAGAAGTGTTAATTGTTATCGACCCTGGTCACGGTGGGGAAGACCCTGGCTCTATTGGCCCTTCACGTCGTAAGTACGAGAAAGATGCGGTATTGAGTATCTCAAGAAAAATTGCTGCTCAGCTCGATGCGACTCCTGGTATTAAAACGCGCATGACTCGTACGGGAGATTACTTTGTAAACTTAAACCGTCGTGTCGCGATTGCTCGTGAAAATGATGCACACTTACTGATCTCCATTCACGCTGATGCGTTTACCTCACCGAAGCCTCGCGGTGGTTCGGTCTTCGTACTAAATACTCGTCGTGCAAATACCGAAATTGCTCGTTGGGTCGAGAACCATGAGAAACAGTCTGAGTTATTGGGCGGCTCGGGTAATGCGTTCTTCACGAAGACAAAAGATCGTAATGTGAACCAAACTTTGCTGGACTTGCAGTTTAGTCACTCACAAAAAGAAGGCTATAAACTGGCAACAGAAATCCTAGGTGAGATGGGACGTGTTGCGCACCTGCATAACACCAAACCGATCAACACCAGCCTTGCGGTTTTACGCTCTCCACAGATTCCGTCTGTGCTAGTGGAAACGGGCTTTATTTCTAACCCAACAGAAGAGCGTTTACTGTTTCAACGAGCGCACCAAGATAAGTTAGCTCAGGCTATCACTAAGGCGGTCGTCAAGTACTTAAAAGATAACCCACCAGAGGGTACGGTGTTCTCGCCTTCAGCGAAGCCAATGGTACATATTGTAAAGCGTGGCGAGTCATTATCGGTGATCGCGAACAAATATGGGCTTAGCTCTAAAGCGCTGATGTCGGCAAACAACTTGAAGTCGACAGGCTTGGCAATTGGTCAGAAGCTCAACATTCCTTCTGCTGGTACGATTAAAGTGCCAAGTAAACCGATTACTGTTGAGACAGAAACCATTACGCACAAGGTTAAGTCTGGTGAGTTCTTAGGTAAGATTGCGAATCACTATAAAGTGAAGGTTTCAGATATCCGCCGAGAGAATAACTTGAAGTCAGATACGTTGTGGGTAGGGCAAAAGTTGAAGATAACGGTCGCGGTAAAAGATAAACCGATTCGTAAGCACAAGGTTTCTCGGGGTGAGTTCCTTGGCAAAATAGCGTCCAAATACGGCGTTAGCGTATCGAGCATTCGTAAAGCGAATAACTTACGCTCTGATCAGCTAGCGGTTGGGCAAGTCCTGATCATTCCAAACAAGTAGGTGAGCTTCTAACTCATTATGACGATTAAAATTTTGCCAGCCAGACTTGCAAACCAAATCGCCGCAGGGGAAGTGGTCGAAAGACCTGCTTCTGTGATTAAAGAGCTGGTTGAAAATAGTCTTGATTCTGGCGCAACTCGAATCGATATCGATATCGAGAAAGGAGGCGCAAAGCTGATTCGTGTTCGTGATAACGGAAAAGGTATCGCGAAAGATGAACTCGGCTTAGCGCTCAGTCGTCATGCGACATCTAAGATACATACCTTAGATGATCTCGAAGCCATTATGAGTCTAGGTTTTCGCGGTGAAGCGTTAGCCAGTATTAGCTCAGTCTCGCGTTTGACGCTCACGTCGCGTCCTGCGGCACAAGAAGAAGCCTGGAGTGCCTACTCCGAAGGGCGTGATATGCAGGTGAAGCTTAAGCCAGCAGCGCACCCGATTGGCACTACCGTTGAGGTGTTGGACTTATTTTTTAATACTCCAGCGCGTCGCAAGTTTCTTCGTACGGAGAAAACCGAATTTGCTCATATTGATGAGTTATTGAAACGCATTGCGTTAAGCCGCTTTGATGTCACCATCAATGTGCGTCATAACGGCAAGATCATCCGTCAATATCGCGCGGCGAAAAATCAGCTTCAAACCGAAAAGCGTATTGCTGCTGTCTGCGGTAATGCGTTTGTGCGGCATATGCTCAGAATCGAGCTTGAGCATCAAGGGTTAAAGCTACATGGGTGGATTACCACACCAGAGGGAGCAAGGCAGCAAAGCGATTTACAATATTGCTATGTGAATGGCCGAATGATGCGTGACAAATTAATCAATCACGCGATTCGTCAAAGCTATGAAATGAGCTTAAAGCCAGATCAGTTTGCTGCGTATGTGCTCTTTATTGAGCTAGATCCGCACCAAGTAGATGTGAATGTTCACCCTGCTAAGCATGAAGTGCGTTTCCACCAAGCTCGTTTGGTGCATGATTTCATCTATCAAGCTTTGACGGATGCACTTGCGCAAAGCGCCGTGATTGATAAACCACAGGTGAATGAATCGGCATTTCATCGCGTGGAACCGACTGAGTCTGAAGAGATTGAGCATTCGCCAGAGCCTGAAAATGTACAAGAGCCAGCATCTTCACCAGTACCAGAGCGGGTTTATCAAGCGATAGAGAGTACACCGGCTTATCCTGGACGCAGTGATTATGAAGTGAAGCCTCGTAATAGCGGTCCTAGTGAAACCTCCGTGCGAGAGGCGCGCGTAGTGGAGTCATTCAAACGTAATGATTGGGTGGAATCCAAACCTGCACCAAAGCCAAGTCACAGTAAAGAGCGCCACGTAGAACCAGCGCCAACTAAACAAGAAGTACGCGCTTATCACGAGCTGCTGAAAACGCCAGAGTTTGAGGCTCAGGCAGTCACTCCAATAGCGCCCCAAACGATAACTTCGCACACATCAATGCCATCGATTACTGCATTAGGCAAAGCGCTGATGGTGGTCGATGAACAATTTGTTTTGATGAGCAGTGACAGTGGGGCGGCGTTAGTCTCGTTACCTAGAGCAGAATTTTATCGTGTAAAAGGCCAGCTCACTCCAAGCGATGGTGCACTCAAGGCACAACCTCTGCTTGTTCCTCTATCTATTAAGTTAGAGCCCGAATTAGTGAGACTGGCC
This sequence comes from Vibrio sp. 779(2023), assembly GCF_033344285.1. Classification (NCBI taxonomy): domain Bacteria; kingdom Pseudomonadati; phylum Pseudomonadota; class Gammaproteobacteria; order Vibrionales; family Vibrionaceae; genus Vibrio; species Vibrio sp. 779(2023). Next base: position 42,962 of record NZ_JAWPOM010000029.1, on the reverse strand, counting down.
CAAGATTATCAACAAGATTTGGCATTGCTTGGTATTCAATTGAAAGCGAGAAACGAGCACGCCTTAATGGTGATGGGCGTCCCAGCTCCGCTGCGTCAACAAAACTTACAAAATTTAGTACCAGATCTGTTATCTTACGCGCAATCTTGTGTGAACGAAGGTATAGCAGCGGCTCAGATGCTGTCTGAGTTGATAGATTGGCTCGCATTACAGGTCACGACAGTGAAGAGTCACTATACTTTTTCTGAAGCCATTCAAATTATTGCGGAACTTGAACAGCTAAGACATGGTCAATTGCCATTAGAAGATACAAAATTCGTATCCGCTGTTGATTTCTCTGCCACGATAGCCAAATTAAAACCATGACAGATAAACTACCTTTGGCGCTATTTTTAATGGGGCCAACTGCATCAGGCAAAACTGAGCTGGCGATTCGTCTTCGTCAAAAATTTCCGATTGAGATCATCAGTGTTGATTCTGCTTTGATCTACAAAGGGATGGATATCGGTACGGCGAAACCGGATGAAAAAGAGTTAAGTTTGGCGCCTCATCGCTTGATAGATATTTTGGATCCAAGTGAATCTTACTCTGTCGCCGACTTTCGTCGAGATGCATTGAAAGCGATGGATGATATTGTTGCAGAAGGAAAAATTCCACTTCTTGTGGGTGGAACAATGCTGTATTACAAGGCGTTACTTGAAGGTTTATCACCACTTCCTGCTGCAAATCCTGAAATTCGTCAGCAAATTGAACAAGAGGCATTGACTAAAGGTTGGTCAGTGTTGCACGATGAACTCAAAGAGGTTGATCCTGTGTCAGCCGCGAGAATCCATCCCAATGATCCCCAACGTTTATCTCGGGCATTGGAAGTTTTTCGCATTTCAGGTAAAACTTTGACTGAATTGACTCAAACGAAAGGTGAAAGCCTACCATACCGAGTCAAGCAGTTTGCAATAGCTCCCAAGGATAGGGCAGAACTTCACCGTCGGATTGAACTCCGTTTCGAGAAGATGATGGAAGCGGGCTTTGAAGAAGAAATGAAAGCGTTATATTCGCGAAAAGATCTTCACCCCGATCTTCCTTCCATACGATGCGTCGGTTACCGACAGATGTGGGAGTATTTAGATGGGGAGTGTACACGTGACGAAGCGGTATTTCGTGGCGTATGCGCGACTCGTCAATTGGCCAAGCGTCAAATCACCTGGTTACGCAGCTGGGATGATTTAACTTGGTTGGATAGCGAGAACATTGAACAGGCATTAGAAACGATGTCGGAAGCAATAGCATCTGATTGACATAGCTGTGTATAATGTGATCGTTTTTGCGTGAACGCACTCTCAAAGGATCTGTTGTTGGCGGTTTTTATACTATGCTGCTAATTACTTAGAGTGCATTTTTGATTCGTTTAGCTCAGATGCAAAAGCCGTATCTTTTGCATTGCACCACTAGCTAAATAATTACAACTACAAATTAAATAAGGAAAATAAAAATGGCTAAGGGGCAATCTCTACAAGACCCATTTCTAAACGCGCTACGTCGTGAGCGTATCCCGGTATCTATCTACCTTGTGAATGGTATTAAACTACAAGGTCAGATCGAATCATTCGATCAATTTGTGATCCTGCTGAAGAATACTGTTAACCAAATGGTGTACAAGCACGCGATCTCAACAGTTGTGCCGGCTCGTCCAGTGAGCCATCACAGCGGTGAACGTCCACAAGGTGAGCGTCCACAAGAGAAATCTGAAGATTAATTCTTCATCGAGTATTTTTAAAATAAGGAGTTGATTGCTTGTTTGACCGTTATGAATCCGGTGAGCGAGCCGTACTTGTTCATATCAACTTCACGCAAGAAGGTGAATGGGAAGATCTGGCTGAGTTCGAAATGCTGGTTTCTTCTGCTGGGGTAGAGGCGCTACAAGTGGTAACTGGTAGTCGTCAATCCCCACACCCTAAATATTATGTCGGAGAGGGTAAGGCCCAAGAGATTGCTACAGCGGTACAATCAACGGGTGCCGAAATTGTGATTTTTAATCACGCCCTCTCTCCTGCCCAAGAACGTAACCTCGAAGCACTGTGCCAATGTCGAGTTCTCGACCGCACTGGTCTTATTCTCGATATCTTTGCTCAACGAGCTCGAACACACGAAGGTAAGCTACAGGTAGAGCTGGCTCAACTTCGTCATATCTCTACTCGTTTGATTCGTGGTTGGACACACCTTGAAAGGCAGAAAGGTGGTATCGGTTTACGTGGCCCGGGTGAAACCCAGCTGGAAACCGACCGTCGCTTATTGCGTGACAGAATCAAAGCCATCCTGCGACGCTTAGACAAAGTAGCGAAGCAGCGTGAACAAGGGCGCCGCGCCCGAAATCGAGCTGAAATCCCAACGGTTTCACTTGTGGGTTACACCAACGCGGGTAAGTCGACACTCTTCAACCGTATTACAGAAGCTGGCGTGTACGCGGCTGATCAATTATTTGCTACTTTGGACCCGACTTTACGTAAGATAGAGTTAGCAGATGTTGGTCCTGCCATCTTGGCAGACACGGTTGGTTTTATTCGACATTTGCCACACGACTTGGTTGCGGCCTTCAAGGCAACCTTGCAGGAAACGCAAGAAGCTGACATTTTGTTACATGTTGTTGATGCCAGTGATGAGCGTTTTCGTGAGAATATTCAAGCTGTTCATGAAGTACTAGAAGAGATCGACGCGCATGAAGTGCCGACTCTGGTTGTCATGAACAAAATCGACAATCTAGATTCGCAGAAACCACGTATAGAACGAGACGAGGAAGGCGTACCTCGCGCAGTTTGGGTTTCAGCAATGGATGGGTTGGGCATTGATGTCCTGTTTGAGGCTCTGACGGAACGTCTGGCGTCACAAATGGTCGAGCATCAGTTGCGAATTCCTCCACAGTATCAAGGACGATTCCGTAGTACCTTCTTCCAAATGAAGTGTATTCAACGTGAGGAATATGACCAGGATGGTAACTTGTTGATCGATATTCGAATGCAGCAAGTAGATTGGTCTAGACTTGAAAAAAGAGAAGGGGCAGTTTTGACTGGCTTTATAGTCACTTAAAGGACTGCTACAGTATAACGTCATATCAAATGATGGAGCTTTCTAATGGCGTGGAATGAGCCTGGAAATAACAACGGCAACAATGGCCGCGATAATGACCCTTGGGGTAATAATAATCGTGGTGGCCAGCGTCCTGGTGGCCGAGATCAAGGTCCGCCAGATTTAGATGAAGTGTTCAACAAACTGAGTCAAAAGCTGGGCGGCAAGTTTGGTAAAAAAGGCGGCGGTGGTTCTCCAATCGGCGGCGGTGGTGGTAGTGCAATTGGCTTTGGCGTGATTGCTCTGATTGCTGTTGCAGTTTGGTTCTTCGCTGGTTTTTACACCATCGGTGAAGCAGAGCGTGGTGTTGTACTGCGTTTAGGTAAATACGATCGTATCGTAGACCCAGGTCTTAACTGGCGTCCTCGCTTTATTGATGAGTACGAAGCGGTAAACGTACAAGCGATTCGTTCACTACGTGCATCTGGTCTAATGCTGACCAAAGATGAAAACGTTGTAACAGTTGCGATGGATGTTCAGTACCGAGTGACTGACCCATACAAATACTTGTACCGTGTAACCAATGCAGACGACAGCTTGCGTCAAGCAACGGATTCTGCACTACGTGCAGTAATTGGTGACTCATTGATGGATAGCATTCTAACCAGTGGTCGTCAGCAAATTCGTCAAACTACGCAAGAAACACTGAACCAAATCATTGATAGCTATGATATGGGTCTGGTACTTGTTGATGTGAACTTCCAGTCTGCTCGTCCACCAGAGCAAGTGAAAGATGCGTTTGATGATGCAATCGCAGCACGTGAGGATGAAGAGCGTTTCATTCGTGAAGCTGAAGCATACAAGAACGAAATCTTGCCTAAGGCAACGGGTCGTGCAGAGCGTTTGAAGAAAGAAGCACAAGGTTACAATGAGCGTGTCACTAACGAGGCTCTTGGTCAGGTAGCACAGTTCGAAAAACTATTACCAGAATACCAAGCAGCGCCTGGTGTAACGCGTGATCGTCTGTACATTGACGCAATGGAAGAGGTGTACTCAAGCACTTCGAAAGTGTTGATTGACTCGGAATCAAGCGGCAATCTTCTTTACCTTCCAATCGATAAGTTGGCGGGACAAGAGGGCAAAGCAGATACCAAACGTAAATCGAAGTCATCTTCAACCTATGATCAAATTCAACTTGAGTCTGATCGTACACAAGAAGACACTTCGAACACGCAGTCTCGTTCAACAGGTTCACGTCAAGGGAGATACTAAGAATGCGTAAGTTAATGATCCCTGTACTGGTAATCGCACTGGCATTAATGTTGATGTCTTTGTTTGTGATTCCTGAAGGTGAGCGTGGTATCGTGGTTCGATTTGGTCGTGTCTTGAAAGACAACAACGACATCACTCGAATTTACGAGCCTGGTCTGCATTTCAAGATGCCTTTGTTTGACCGTGTGAAACAACTTGATGCACGTATCCAAACAATGGATGGCCGTGCAGACCGTTTCGTAACGTCTGAGAAAAAAGACGTTATCATTGATACCTACGTGAAGTGGCGTATTGAAGATTTTGGTCGCTACTACCTCGCGACTGGCGGTGGTAACTCGCTAACGGCAGAGGCACTACTTGAGCGTAAAGTGACGGACGTGCTTCGTTCTGAAATCGGTGCTCGTGAAATCAAACAGATCGTATCTGGTCCACGTAACGATGATGTGCTACCAGAAGACGCAAGTGCCGATGTTGTCGCAACTGAAGCGGCTCGTGAGGCGCTTGAGATTGATGGTGAACGCGACCTAATCATGTCTGAAGTATTGAAAGACACGCGTGAAAGCGCAATGAAAGACTTGGGTGTTCGTGTCGTTGATTTCCGAATGAAGAAAATCAACCTGCCTGATGAAATCAGTGAGTCTATCTACCGTCGTATGCGTGCGGAGCGTGAGTCCGTTGCTCGTAAGCACCGTTCTCAAGGTCGTGAAAAAGCGGAAGTTATTCGTGCTCAAGCAGAACTAGAAGTAGCAACTATTCTCGCTGAAGCTGATAAAACTGCGCGTGTGACACGAGGTGAGGCGGATGCTGAAGCTGCGAAGATTTATGCTGAAGCATACAACAAAGACCCTGAGTTCTTTAGCTTCCTACGTTCGCTACGTGCGTATGAGAAGTCCTTCAGCTCTAAGAGCGATATTCTGGTGCTTGATCCGAAGAGTGAGTTCTTCCAATACATGAACCAGTCGAAGGGCAGCATGGAGAAATAATCTCCGCGTCTCATTGAAATAAAAGGCTCCTTAGGGAGCCTTTTTTGTATCTGATGCTAAGTGCTAGCTCATCATGATGGCGATGACGGCTCCAGCAACTACTAGGCAGCCACCGATGCGTCGTAGCTGATTGTTGGGTTGTTCACTTAATTGAGCCACCATATTCCGCCAACCGTTAGGAGCAATCAGTGGCCCAATGCCTTCCACGATCAAGACGAGCCCAATCGCCAACCATATGGATTCAGACATAGCGCTTTCCAGTCGAATAGAGAAAGCTAAATACTATCAGTGATATGCTGATTTCAAAATGAACAAAGCGGCAAGATGACATTCTGGTAGCAACTCTGTGAACAAAAAATGACTGCAAGAAGCGTGATTCGGTGCTAGAATCCATTTTTAACTAGCAATCAGACTTGGAAAGATGGGAAATAACGTAGTCGTTCTAGGCACCCAATGGGGTGACGAAGGTAAAGGTAAAATCGTAGACCTTTTAACTGAAGATGCAAAATACGTGGTACGCTACCAAGGCGGTCACAACGCAGGTCACACTCTCGTAATTGACGGTGAAAAAACCGTTCTTCACTTAATTCCATCAGGTATCCTTCGCGATAACGTAAAATGTGTTATCGGTAACGGTGTTGTACTATCACCTGAAGCTCTACTTAAAGAAATGAAGCCTCTTGAAGAGCGCGGTATTCCAGTACGCGAGCGTCTTTTCATTTCTGAAGCATGTCCGCTAATTCTTCCTTACCACGTTGCAATGGACCAAGCTCGCGAAATCGCTCGCGGTAAAAAAGCTATCGGTACTACTGGTCGTGGTATCGGTCCAGCATACGAAGATAAAGTTGCTCGTCGTGGTCTACGCGTTGGCGACCTATTCGATATGGCGACTTTCGCAGAGAAGCTAAAAGAAGTCATGGAGTTCCATAACTTCCAACTAGTTAACTTCTACAAAGCGGAACCAGTAAGCTACGAAGAAGTACTTGAGCAAGCTAAAGGCTACGCTGAACTACTAACGTCAATGGTTATCGACGTAACTGACGAACTAGACGCAGCACGTAAGCGCGGCGACAAGATCATGTTCGAAGGTGCACAAGGTACACTACTTGATATCGACCACGGTACTTACCCGTACGTAACGTCTTCTAACACGACTGCTGGTGGTGTTGCTGCAGGTTCTGGTTTTGGTCCTCGTCACATCGGTTACATCTTGGGTATCGCAAAAGCGTACTGTACTCGCGTTGGTGCTGGTCCATTCCCGACTGAACTATACGACGGTTTAGATAAGCAAGATCCAATTGGTAAGCACTTAGGTGAAGTTGGCCACGAGTTCGGTGCGACAACTGGTCGTCTACGTCGTACAGGTTGGTTCGATGCTGTTGCTATGCGTCGTGCAATCCAAATCAACTCTGTATCTGGTTTCTGTCTAACTAAACTAGACGTACTAGATGGTCTAGAAGAGCTAAAAATCTGTACTGGTTACAAGATGGAAGATGGCTCCGTGCTAGAAGTTTCTCCGATGGCTGCTGAAGCATTCGAAAAAGCAACGCCAATCTACGAAACAATGCCTGGTTGGTCTGAGAACACATTTGGTGCTAAGTCACTAGATGCTCTACCACAAGCCGCTCTTGACTACATCAAGCGTATTGAAGAGCTAACTGGCGTTCCAGTAGACATCATCTCTACAGGTCCTGACCGTAACGAAACTATCATCAAAGTTCACCCATTCGAAGCTTAATTGATAGCCGTTAAAGATTGCAAAAGCCGACCTTCTGGTCGGCTTTTTTGTATCTGAACAAAAACAGCGTGACTCTCATATGGCAAGCTTTTGCCGCTGAGCCTAAATCAGAGGCAAAAATTGTCTAAAGCTTAGCTGTTTTTTGCCGATAAGGTTATCAAGCAGAGGAGATCCTTCACCGATCTTTGGTTTCTTAGATACCTTAAGGGTACGTTTATGAAGTTACGAACAGTGGCTGCTTCACTGTTGTTGACCTTGGTTGCTACCACAGTGAAAGCCAATGTTGCTGATGTGGGGGCACCAGTTCCGATCTATACCGAAGCAGAGCTGATAAAGCTTATTGAGCAAAATAAGCACTTACAACGTGTGCGCGCTGATAACTGCCAGCTGGTGGAGGATATCGTAGCTCGTGCGACTCGAATTAACTTACCCGCTTATGAATTTCTGTACGGAGATATGTTGGCTTGGGGTGTGTGTGTCGAGCAAGATGTCGAACTGGGTCTTTACTACATCGAAAATGCAGCGCATCAGGGGTTACCAGCTGCACTAGAGCAGATTGGCCGATACTATTCGCGTGGCACTTTAGTACAGCAAGATAAAGAACGTGCAATTCCATATTTGCGAGAAGCTGCGTCAATGGGAAACCTAAACGCGCGTATTCATCTGGCCGAGTTGCTTTTACGTGATTATGGCAGTCCACTCGATTACGAAGATGCGTATCGTTGGTTATATAACTCTGTCACAGCAGATAAGCGGCAGCATAAGCGCATAACTGTATTGAGAAACGGCCTTGAACAGCGCATGCCACAAAACGTTATTGCTCGAGCTAAACGGCGAGACACCTTTTGGTAACGCTTCAATATTGCAAACAACTTCATACAACAAAGCCCACGTCACGTGGGCTTTGTTGTTTTCCCGATAGTTGGTAGCGCTTAAACCACTTTGTGTGGACCGAAGCATTCGTAATGGAATTGCTCTTCTGGTACGCCAAGTTCTAATAGCTGTTTCGCTACGTGCTGCATAAATCCTACAGGACCACAGAAGTATACCTGCACGTTATCTTGCTTTAATGCAGCTTCAATTTCATACAGATTGACAAAGCCCGTGAAGTGGAAGTCTTCGCCTAGCTTGTCTTCTGCCGTTGGTTGGTTATACCAAACGAGCGCGTTCATATTTTCTTTTTCTGCAACGAGTTGGTTTACGTGTTGCTTGAAAGCATGCTGTTGGCCATTTTCTGTTGCATGAACCCAAGTTACAGGTGCTTGATGTGCTGAGAGACTTTCTAGCATTGACAGCGTTGGAGTAAGTCCCACACCAGCAGAAATTAGAACAACGGGTGTTTGTGGTTCGGCATCCATAAAGAAATCACCGGCAGGGGCTGCAAGCTGCACTTTTTCGCCAATGTTCAGGCTATCGTGCAGGTAGTTCGACACTTTTCCGCCTTCTTCACGTTTTACTGAGATACGGTAGGTGTTCTCTTGGACCGCAGAAGACAGGCTATATTGGCGAATTTCTTGGTTTTCTAACTGGTCACTGTTGATGTAGATGCCAAGGTATTGTCCCGGTTTATACGGCGCCACTTTTTGGCCATCGGTTGGCTTGAACACAAAGCTGCAAATGTGTTTGCTCTCAATCTTTTTATCGACTAATTCAAATTCGCGTAGACCGCGCCAGCCGCCTTCCAAAGCTTCATTTTGTTGGTAAATTTGTTCTTCGCGCTGAATAAATACATTCGCAAGTACGCCGTAAGCCTCAGCCCAAGCATCCAACACCTCTTGACCTGGATTAAAAAGCTCATCGATTGTTGCAAGTAAATGCTTACCAACGATTTGGTACTGATCTTCTGTGATCAAAAAGCTCGTGTGCTTATGCGCAATTTTCTCTACTGCGCCAAGCAGAGCTGGCAAATTTTCAATATTGGCAGCATAGGCACAGATAGCGTTGAATAATGCTTCACGCTGATCGCCGTTACGCTGGTTACTCATGTTAAAAATATCTTTCAACTCAGGGTTATGAGTAAACATACGCTCGTAAAAGTGCGCGGTCAGTTTTGGTCCTGTTTCGGCGATGAGTGGTGCGGTCGCTTTGACGATCTCGATAGTTTGATTGCTGAGCATAAGGGCTTCCTACTTTAAGTTGTATTTATAATGCATGTTTAAAGTTGTATCTCAAATGTATCTTTCGATCAAGAAAAGATTTACACTTTTATCGATAGCTCAAGTTTGGGGTTTTAGTATCACCAGCGGGTTATTGAGTCGCACTTTGGGAGAGAATATGCAGTTAACTAGTTTCACTGATTATGCGTTGAGAACCTTAATTTTCTTGGCTTCGTTGCCGGAAGATGAGTTAACCAGCATTACCGAAGTGACGGATTTATTTGGTGTGTCGCGCAACCATATGGTTAAAGTTATCAATCGGTTAGGACAGTTGGGTTATGTCCATACCGTGCGCGGAAAAAACGGTGGTATCCGGCTGATGAAGCCAGCATCTGAAATCACAGTCGGTGGTGTTGTGCGCGATTTAGAGCCGTTAGATTTAGTCAACTGTGGTGTGGATTTTTGCCATATTACCCCTGCTTGCCGCCTCAAAGATAAATTGGCGAAAGCAAAAAGTGCCTTTCTGGCGGAGTTGGATGATTGCACGATTGAATCCTTGCTCAGTGACAATTCTGAACTTTTGATCTTGCTGGCTCGTCCTTAACTCATTTGCATGCCTAGAGTCGATCTCGATCATTCTTTTTTCAAAGCAATTCTGTAGCTTATCGAGAGACTCAGATATACTAGCCACATACCTTCCTTGCTAGATAGGCGTGCCTATGTCAGACAATATTCCAAACGATCCTTTTGCAGATCGTGAATCCAAAAATTACGAAAATCCAATTCCAAGCCGAGAGTTTATCATCGAGTTTCTAGAGCAAGCGGGCGTTCCAATGAATCGTAACGACTTGTTTGAGGCACTAAAGCTTGAGGGCGAAGAGCAATACGAAGGGTTGCGTCGTCGGCTACGTGCGATGGAGCGAGATGGCCAACTGGTGTTTACCCGCCGTCAGTGCTATGCATTGCCTGAAAAACTTGAAATGGTGAAAGGTTACGTGATTGGTCATCGTGATGGCCATGGTTGGGTACGTCCAGAAGGCAGCGTCGGCAAGGATGATGATATTCTGTTACCGCACCATCAGATGAAGAACATCATCCACGGTGATTTTGTCTTAGTGCAACCGACAGACAACAGCAAGCGCGGCCGCCGTGAAGGACGTTTGGTGCGTGTGCTAGAGGAGCGCAATGATCAAATCGTTGGTCGTTTCTTCCTTGAATATGGATACTCCTATGTTGTCCCAGATGACTCGCGTATCAGCCAAGATATCCTGATCCCAAATGAGCACAAAGCGGGTGCACGCATGGGTAACGTAGTCGTAATTGAAATTACTGATCGTGGCTCACGCTCACGCGGCATGATGGGTAAAGTGGTTGAAGTCCTTGGTGAAAATATGGCACCAGGTATGGAAACACAAATTGCGATTCGTACACACCAAATTCCTCACGAGTGGCCAGAAGCCGTCGATAAACAAATCGAAAACTTGGGCGAAGAAGTACCAGAAGAAGCCAAAGTTGGTCGTGTGGATCTACGTGATTTGCCACTAGTGACCATTGACGGCGAAGACGCACGAGACTTTGATGATGCCGTTTACTGTGAAAAGAACAAAGAAGGTGGTTGGCGTTTATGGGTAGCGATTGCTGACGTCAGTTACTACGTTCGTCCTGACTCTGCGTTGGACAAAGAAGCGATCAATCGTGGTAACTCAGTATATTTCCCGTCGCAAGTTGTGCCGATGTTGCCAGAAGTACTATCGAACGGCCTATGTTCGCTTAACCCGCAAGTAGATCGCTTGTGTATGGTGTGCGAAATGACCATTTCCGATACAGGTAAGCTGTCTGGTTACAAGCATTACGAGGCGGTGATGAACTCGCACGCTCGTCTCACATATAGCAAAGTGAGCGCGATTCTAGAAGGGGATGAAGAACTACGTGAGCGCTACCAGCCGCTTGTTTCTCATCTAGAAGAGTTGCACAAGATGTACAAAGTGCTGAAAGAAGCACGAGATCAACGCGGTGCAATCGAATTTGAAACCGTTGAAACCAAATTTATTTTCAATGCGGAACGTAAAATCGAAAGTATTGAGCCAGTAATTCGTAATGACGCGCATAAGATCATCGAAGAATGTATGATTTTAGCCAACATTGCTTCGGCATCGCTGGTAGAAAAAGCGAAAGAGCCCGCGCTTTATCGTATCCACGAATCTCCAGGTGAATTACGCCTGCAAGGTTTCCGTGACTTCTTAAGTGAACTTGGTCTTGAGCTAAAAGGTGGTTTAGAGCCTTCACCAACGGACTATGCTGATCTCGCACGTCAAATCTCCGGGCGTCAAGATCAAGAGTTGATTCAGACCATGCTGCTACGCTCAATGAAGCAAGCGGTATACAACGCAGATAACGCGGGGCACTTTGGGTTGGCATTGAAACGCTATGCGCACTTTACGTCGCCAATTCGTCGTTACCCTGACTTGTTACTTCACCGTGCAATCAAGTATCTGATTGCTAAAGAAGAAGGTCGTAATCAAGATCGCTGGACACCAACAGGTGGCTATCATTACTCGTTTGACGACATGGATTTTTACGGCGAACAATGTTCGATGACAGAGCGCCGTGCTGATGATGCAACACGTGATGTTGCGGATTGGCTGAAGTGTGAATATATGCAAGACCACGTCGGTGACGAACTAGACGGTGTTATTGCTAATGTCACTAGCTTTGGCTTCTTTGTACGTTTAACGGATTTGCACATCGATGGTTTGGTACATATTTCTACCCTTGCGAACGACTACTATCAATTTGACCCGATTGGTCAACGACTTATTGGTGAAAGTTTCGGTAACATCTACCGCTTAGGTGATGCAGTAAAAGTAAAAGTACTGGCTGTTAACCTCGATGATAAGCAAATTGACTTTGAATTGGTCGAAACAAGTCGTAAGCTACGCGGCGAAGGTAAGACTGCGAAGAAACGCGCAGCGGAAGCAAAACGCAAAGCGAAAGATAAAAAACGCGCTGCGACTCGCTCTTCATCGAAAGAAGGTGGCGCGGCTCGTGCAGTTCCTGCGATAGAGCCAACTAAACGCCCAGAAGAAACGGGTGCAACGAGTAAGCGTTATGGCCCAAAACGTGGTGACGCCGAAGGCAACGAGAAGCCTAAAGTGAAAAAAGCACGTAAAAAGAAGCCGCACAGTAAGCCGAAGAAAACCAAGCGCACTAAAAAAGAAGCGCAGTAGGTTGAAGCGCCAACTTAGTTCAAACTCGGTTGGCGCAGGCAATACGACCAGAACAACAGGTTAAACAATGAGTAACGAATTTATCTACGGCATTCACGCAGTGAAGGCGGTATTGGAGCGCGAACCAGAGCGTTTTATCGAGGCGTACGTTTTAAAAGGTCGTCAAGATGATCGCCTAATGCCAATCCTAAATGATCTTCAGGTTTGTGGCGTTTCTATTCAGCAGATGACACGTAAAACCTTGGATGACAAAGCGCGCGGTGCAAATCACCAAGGCATCATCGCTCGTGTGAAACCAGCGAAGCAGCTGAATGAGAACGATATAGATGACATCCTGGCGCAGCACGAATCACCACTGCTATTAGTGTTAGACGGCGTGACCGATCCACACAATCTTGGTGCGTGTTTACGTAACGCAGATGCGGCAGGTGCTGCGGCGATCATCGTACCGAAAGATCGTTCTGCACCGATGAACGCAACCGTAAGCAAAGTGGCTTGTGGTGCAGCTGAAGTCGTGCCATTGATCCGAGTGACTAACTTGGCTCGTACTATGCGTACACTGCAAGAGCAAGGTATCTGGTTTGTTGGTACGGCGGGCGAAGCAACGCACGACATCTACCAAGCAAAACTGACTGGACCCCTTGCTATCGTAATGGGGGCAGAAGGTGACGGTATGCGTCGTCTGACTCGTGAAACCTGCGACGATTTGATTAAGATCCCAATGGCTGGTAGCGTTTCAAGCTTGAACGTATCTGTGGCATCCGGCATCTGTTTGTTTGAGGCAGTTCGTCAGCGTATTGCTGCAAAGTAACGACGAAACAAACAGTTACTGTAGAATCAGACATAATGATAAAAACAAAGGATGGGGTGCCATCCTTTGTCGTTTTCACCGATTTATAAATAAAAATCCTCAGGGAAGTTATGACTCAACAAGACATTAAATTCATCGCCTTCGATCTAGATGGTACTTTGCTTGATAGCGTGCCAGATCTAGCTGTCGCGGCAGACCAAGCAGTACAGGCGCTTGGCTTTCCATCGGTTTCAGAAGAACAAGTTCGTGATTACGTGGGTAACGGCGCAGACGTGCTTATTGGTCGCTCATTAAGCCAAAGCCTGACCATCAACCCGGAGCTGAGTGAAGAGCTTCGTGCTAAAGCGCGTGTATTGTTTGATGATTACTACGAGCAAAGCGGTCACAAGCTAAGTCATCTTTACCCAACGGTAAAAGAGACACTAGCAGAGCTGCACAAAGCGGGCTTTGTTATGGCGTTGGTGACTAACAAACCTTCAAAGTTTGTGCCTGACGTTTTGGAAAAGCACGACATCGCAAAATACTTCGTTGATGTCCTTGGCGGTGATGCATTCCCAGAGAAAAAACCAAACCCAGTAGCATTGAACTGGCTAATGGAAAAGCACCAAATCCAACCAAGTGAAATGCTGATGGTTGGCGACTCGAAAAACGACATTCTCGCAGCAAAGAATGCAGGCTGTGCCTCATTTGGTCTGACATATGGTTACAACCACGGTGAACCTATTTCAGCATCAAATCCAGATTTCGTCGCTGACAGTTTGGCAGAATTATTGGACGTTGTAGCGGTTTCTGCATAACGGCTACAAAAGAGCTTCCAAAATACTCGTTAATGAGTACACTGAGTAAACCGTGCACCTATTACTGCACGGTTTTTTTCATTTAATTAGATTAAGAAGTCAAAGGAATCATTCTAATGAGCAAACCCATTGTATTGAGTGGTGTTCAACCTTCAGGTGAACTAAGTATCGGTAACTACTTGGGTGCTCTACGTCAATGGCAGCAGATGCAAGACGATTATGATTGCCAATATTGTGTGGTAGACCTTCACGCGATTACGGTTCGTCAGGACCCTAAAGCGCTGCATGAAGCAACTCTAGACGCACTGGCAATTTGTCTGGCAGTTGGTGTTGACCCGAAGAAGAGCACGCTATTTGTTCAGTCACATGTACCAGAGCATGCTCAATTAGGTTGGCTTCTTAACTGCTACACTCAAATGGGTGAGCTGAGCCGTATGACTCAGTTTAAAGACAAATCGGCACGTTACGCGAATGACGTAAACGTCGGTCTATTTGACTACCCGGTGTTGATGGCGGCTGACATTTTGCTTTACGGTGCACACCAAGTACCTGTAGGCAGTGACCAGAAGCAACATCTAGAATTAGCGCGCGATATCGCAACGCGTTTCAACAATATTTACTCGCCAGAGCAGCCAATCTTCCAAGTTCCAGAGCCTTACATTCCGACAGTAAATGCGCGTGTAATGAGCCTTCAAGATGCAACGAAGAAGATGTCTAAATCTGATGACAACCGTAAGAACGTTATCACGCTGCTGGAAGAGCCTAAGTCGATCCTTAAGAAGATCAACAAAGCGCAAACCGATACCGAAACGCCACCAAGTATCCGTCATGATATCGAGAACAAGGCGGGCATTGCTAACCTAATGGGTCTGTACTCCGCGGCGACAGGCATGAGCTTCGAAGAGATTGAAGCGAAGTACCAAGGCGTAGAAATGTATGGCCCATTTAAGAAAGATGTTGGTGAGGCAGTTGTAGCAATGCTTGAGCCAATTCAAGCAGAATATCACCGTATTCGCGCTGATCGTGCTTACATGGACGAGGTAATGCAGCAAGGCGCTGAGAAAGCCTCGGCACGAGCGGCTGAAACGCTTAAGAAAGCATACGAAGCAGTAGGTTTTGTAGCTCGCCCATAGTTGCTAAGAACGAATACGAAAAAGCTCCACTTTGGTGGAGCTTTTTTTATGCCTGTATTACTGAAATGGTGTGTCTTTCATACAGCGTTCCATGTCGTAATATTCAACACGTCCTCGAGCCCCTAGAAAGGCAGACTTCACAACCATGCCTCTATCAATGAAGTAACTAAGCTGTACGCATGATATATCGTAGCTGAGTTCTTTAATTCTCGCTGGAATCCAGTAGGTTCCTGGCGTTCTTAGACGCTGAGTAAAGGTAATAACACCCTCGTCACTGACTTCTAGCTCTTCAATACCATCCAGTTCATTTTTGGCTGATTCGATGATGTCTTGATTCGCCGTAGGTTGAAGTGGCTCACTGGCGGTCAACTGACACCCCGCTATCAAGCCAAGTAGGGAGAGAGCTAGCACACTGCGTTGAATTTTTTTCATTTGTCGTTCCTGGGTTTACAGCTAATGAGATCTTATTGTCTCGCGCAGGTGTTATATCTTTTGTGTATGTTTTTGGCTAGTGAGTAATGAAAAGTTATTGAATAAATCATGAAAACTTTGAAGTATGAGGGGCCTGTATAAGAGAGAACGAAGCGAGTAATAGATTCTTGGGCTTGAACAGTGATACAAGTGAAAATTAAAGCATTCTAAATTAGTGACTAATTATATTTTTTATTTGTAACGGAACGGTTGGGTTAATAAGCAACTCAACAAGTGATGTATTTTCTACTCCTTAACATGAAGTGAAAAAGTAAACTGAGTAATCAATCTAAATTCTGACTTGTTTATCAATAGCGCTCTGTATTTATTACAAAAAATGTTTGAATGGGATGCTCTGGCATATTTTCTTATATTCACATGTGATTCATTTCACGGCTTTAATTACTCATTCTTATTTATTTCATAAATAAACCTGATAGTAGACGCAAATGGCAGGCTCTAACCAGAGCTAAGTTTGCATTTACATAAATATCAGGTATGACAATGGACACGTTAATCAAACCCTCAATACTCGCATTAACCATCGCCAGTGCACTTAGTGCAAACGCGAACGCAGAGATTATTATTTCCCAATACGTAGAAGGCGGCGCTTATAATAAAGCGGTAGAGATCGCTAATACGGGTGATACTGCGGTGACACTCACTGGCTACGAGTTGGCGAAATCATCAAACGGTGGTGGTACTTGGGGCAGCACATTCGACCTTAGCCAAGTGACGATACAAGCTAACCAAGTGTATGTACTGGCGCATGGTGACGCGAGCGATGCCATCAAAGCTGTCGCCGATATCACAGATAAAAGCGTTGCGAACTTTAACGGTGACGACCCGATCGCACTGCTTAAAGATGGTGAAGTGCACGACATCATCGGTGTGATGGGTGACGTAGATTTTGGTAAAGACACCACATTAGTTCGTAACAGTGATGCACTAACCCCTTCTGCTACTTATGATGCATCTCAGTGGACGGCATTTGAGAAAGACAACATTGACGGCCTTGGTGAGCTAAATGCGACTGAGCCACCAGCACCATTCGCTTGTGAAGTCGACGGTCAGCAACCTAACTTCACTACCATCCAAGATATTCAAGGTGAAGGCGATACGTCTCCATTCATTGATGGTTACCCATACATTACTGACGAAGATCATTTCGTAACTGGTGTCGTGACTGCTGTTACCACTGGCCTAACCAAAGGTTTCTACCTACAAGCATTAGAAAGCGACAACAACGACAAGACCTCAGAAGGCTTGTTCATTCATACCGACGCGGCGGACACGGCGCTGAAAGCTGGTGATGTTGTTTGTGTGAAAGGTAAAGTTCAAGAGTATTACAGCAATACTCAGCTTGCTTCTGATGCTAACAGCTATGTGAAAACAGGCACCTCTGAAACCTCTCGAGTTACCGATCTTGTTATCAAAGAAGGTGAGACACTACGTGATGCGCTTGAGCGTCATGAAGGGATGCAAGTTGAGTTGACCTCGGCAAGTGACTTGTTTGTAACTCGCAACTTCTCTTACGACTACGATTCACGTCGTAACAATATGATGCTCTCTCATGAAGCGCCATTGTTAAAGCCGACTCAATTACACGCGGCAGAGAGCGATGCAGCCGTTGAGCTAGCAAAAGACAACGCAGCAAACCGCGTATACCTAGAATCAGATGGCAAAGCACCAAACGGCCAAATCCCATACTACCCAGATTTTGCTAAAGATGCAGACCAAGATGGCTCTTCAGAGCAGCACATTCGCCTTGGTTCTCGAGTAGAAGGTCTTCAGGGTGTCGTGGCTTACAGCTACAACGAATACCGCCTGATTGCGACCAATGAAGTCGATAACACCAACTTTGTGACTTCAGGTGAAGGCTTCGATGTGGCTCGTAAAGATGCCCCAGCGATTGCGGACTCAGATTTGCGTATTGCAAGCTTCAACGTACTGAACTACTTCAACTCCGTGGCTGACAGTGGTCATGAAAACCCAACCGGACAAAACCGTGGTGCGACTAATCTAGACGAATTCCTGATCCAGCAAGCGAAAATCGTTGCGGCGATGAACAAGATGGACGCAGACGTTATTGGTTTGATGGAAGTGGAAAACAACGGCTTTGGTGATGGCAGTGCTATCCAAAACTTAGTTGATGCCCTAAATGCTGAGATTGATGACGCTGAAGATCATTACACGTATGTCGAAATCGAAGAGCAAGACAAATACCAAGACGAATACTTTGGCAGTGATGCGATCATGGTGGCGATTTTATATCGTGCTAACGCAGTAACGCCAAAAGACGCTGCAAAAGTGATCATCACGCCAGAGCAGCACATTGCAGAAAACACAATTACTCGTAAAGAGGGCACAGAAAGTAACCCTGCTTACGATAAGTACCAACGCCACAGTCTACTTCAGACCTTTACGGTGAAAGAGACGGGTGAAGATTTGTCTATTGTCGTAAACCACTTTAAGTCGAAAGGCTCTGAGTGTATTGAAGAGTGGATTGCCGGTGTAGAAGATTCTGAGCCAGCGGATCTGCAAGGCAACTGTAACAACTTCCGCGTTTCTGCTGCGCACGCAGTGGGTGAAGCGTTGAAAGAGGTGAAAGGCGATGTATTGCTCATGGGCGACCTCAATGCTTATGGCATGGAAGACCCACTTCTGACACTGACTGATTACTCGAAAGAGAAATACGGCCGTGACATTTATACTGCTGCTTACACAACCATTGGTGATGGTGAACTTCAAGTAGAGAAGACCAAAATTGAAAAAGGTTACGGTCTGCACAACTTAAACACGTTGCTGCACGGCACTGATACGTTTTCTTACACCTATTCGGGCGAGCTGGGTAATTTGGACCACGCATTGGCAAGCAGCAGCCTAGCGCAAAAAGTGGTAGCAATTGAAGATTGGCACATCAACTCACTAGAGAGTAACTTGTTCGAATACAGCAGCAAGTACACAGGTGATATGCCGAAGTACAAAGATGCGTTCTCTGCCTCTGACCACGATCCAGTGATCATCGCGATTGATTTACCAGATACAGATATCGATCTACCAAGCTCAGGTGAAAACCTAGCAGTGGAAGTTCGTCTACCACCAAACGCAGTTGTCGGTGATATCGTGACGGTAAGCCTAACGGAAGCAACTCAAGCGGCGTCGTCAACGTCTGATACTGATGATTACGAAGCGAGTGCAACTCTGACACAAACAGACATTGATGCTCGTAGCGTGAGTGTGGAATTCGACAAAGCACCAACGGAAGGTCAGTACGTTCTAGAAGAGAAAGTGACAGATTCTACCGGTAACACGGTTAAGTTCAGTGATTCTCGCGATGTTACGCTAGAGCCGTCGAGCACTAACCCATCAGACGATGATGATGATGGTGGTTCATTTGGCTTTGGCGCGCTATTTGCGCTGCTAGGTCTCGGCTTATTCCGTCGTCGCCGCTAAGCGAATTTACTTCCTGACAAACAGTTCCTAAATAGCTGTAAAGACCAAAGGCCAGCCTATGCTGGCCTTTTTATTCAGCAAAAACTTGCCTTTCTTGCTTGGTATAGCAAAATACCGCCCTTGATTGTCACGAACGTGGCGATTCACTACGTAAGCATTGCCAAAACGGATTGGAGCAACCGACCCTTTATGTTGTTGATCATCGATAACTACGACTCTTTTACCTACAACCTTTACCAATACTTCTGCGAGCTTGGTGCAGACGTAAAGGTGGTGCGTAACGATGAAATCGATATCCAAGGCATTGAGGCGCTCAACCCAACTCATTTGGTGATCTCGCCAGGGCCATGTACGCCGAACGAAGCAGGTATTTCACTGAAAGCGATAGAACACTTCGCTGGTAAGTTGCCGATCCTAGGAGTTTGTCTTGGTCATCAGGCGATTGCACAAGTGTTTGGAGGGGAAGTGGTACGTGCTCGACAAGTGATGCACGGCAAGACCTCACCAATTCGTCACAACGGTCGCAGTGTGTTTAAAAATCTGAATAACCCACTCACGGTAACCCGTTATCACTCTCTTGTGGTGAAAAACGGTACTTTACCCGACGTGTTTGAACTGACTGCATGGACAGAACTGCCTGACGGAAGCATGGATGAAATAATGGGTTACCAACATAAAACCTTGCCAATTGATGCGGTGCAATTCCACCCAGAATCAATCAAAACTGAGCAAGGTCACGAGTTGCTTGCGAACTTTTTAGCACGCAAAGCGATCTGATCGCGATCACTTTTCTTAACAAATCATTCATCTTTTTGCTGAGGTGAGCGGATTGCAAAACTATGCGATTCTCTCGAGTCTCTTTGTCTATTCATGTCTTTTTAAACCTTCTATCCCCTGTATTACATAACATTTATAAAAAATCACTTCTCTATTTTACTTTCTTGATGCATAAATAGTCATAAGCAGTGATTAATGGAAGTTGCTTTCGTGAACGAAAAGAATAAATCACTATTGAAATGGTTAATTAAATGTAAATACAATGCCGCAATAGCTTAAATGCAAAACATTATTTGCTGGCAAAGAGAGCCGGTTAAATTCGCTTATCTGCTACGCATGCGGTATCAAGAAGGAATGTGCAATGACAACGGAAATTAAAGTAGAGCGCGGTTTATTCGATGAGGTAATGGTACCTTGCTATAACCCGATGGAAATGATCCCTGTTAAAGGTGAAGGTTCACGTGTTTGGGATCAGGAAGGTAATGAATACATCGACTTTGCTGGTGGTATTGCAGTGAGCTGTCTTGGCCATTGTCATCCAGTAATGGTAAACGCACTAACAGAGCAAGCTAACAAGCTTTGGCACTTAAGTAACGTTATGACGAACGAACCAGCCCTTCGTCTGGCGAAAAAGCTAACAGAAGTGAGTTTTGCTGAGCGAGTGTTCTTTGCTAACTCTGGCGCAGAAGCAAACGAAGCCGCTTTGAAGCTGGCACGTCGTTATGCAGCAGACGTTCATGGCACTGAGAAATCTGAAATCATTGCATTCAAACAAGGTTTCCACGGTCGTACATTCTTTACCGTAACGGTTGGTGGCCAAGCGGCATACTCTGACGGTTTCGGTCCTAAGCCAGGCGACGTGACACACCTTCCTTACAACGATATCGAAGCTTTACAAGCGCACATGTCTGATCGTACTTGTGCGGTCATGATGGAGCCACTACAAGGTGAAGGCGGCATCGTGCCACCAACGCCTGAGTTCGCTCAAGCGGTTCGCGAGCTGTGTGACAAACACAACGCCTTACTGATCTTCGATGAAGTGCAAACTGGCAATGGCCGTACAGGTAACTTCTACGCTTACCAAGGTTTAGGTATCACGCCAGATATTCTAAGTACTGCGAAATCACTTGGTGGCGGTTTCCCAATCGGTGCAATGCTAACGACAGCAAAATTGGCAGAGCACATGAAAGTGGGCACTCACGGTTCTACATATGGCGGTAACCCACTAGCGTGTGCGGTTGCAGAAGCGGTTGTAAATGAAGTTACTAAGCCAGAGGTGTTGGCTGGTGTGCTAGAACGCGAAGCATTGTTCCGTGAAGGTCTAGAGAAGATCAACGCGAAGTACAACATCTTCTCAGAAGTGCGCGGTCAAGGCCTATTACTTGGCGCTGCACTAAATGAAGAATGGCAAGGCCGTGCGCGTGACGTGCTGGTTGCTGCAGGTAAACAAGGTCTCATGGTATTGGTTGCGGGTGCCAATGTCGTACGTTTCACACCATCACTCGTTATCACACAACAAGAAATTGAAGAAGGCTTGGCGAAACTGGATAAAGCGATCGCGACTTTAGTTTAAGCGCGATATCAGTTTAAACGTCAACGCAGACACCCCCGTCAAGGATCTCTGATGGGGGAATTGTTCCTACAATATAGTTAGGATCTTCTTGCATCTGGAGGGAGTATTGATGCTAGTAGTTCGCCCTATCGCGATGTCGGATTACGACGCACTGCACACTTGTGCGGTGGAGTCTGGTCACGGATTTACATCTCTACCGGTTAACGAAGAACTGTTAACTAATCGAATCAAACATTCAGAGTACAGCTTTGGTAAGCCAGATGTGGCAGAACCAGGCGATGAAGGCTACCTGATGGTTGGCTTTGACTCTGAAACGGGTGAGGTTGCGGGTACCACCGGAATCGAAGCATCTATCGGCTGGGATGTCCCATTTTACTCATATCACATTAGTAAAGTCGTGCACTCGTCGCCAAAGCTTGGCGTTAACAACGTCGTTAAACTGCTTACTTTTGGTAATAACTACACGGGTAACAGCGAAATTTGTACCTTGTTCTTGCGTGAGAAATTCCGCCAAGGTCTGAATGGTCGTCTAATGTCGAAGTGTCGTTTCCTAATGATGGCAGAGCACCCAGAGCGCTTCTCTGAAACGATCTTTGCGGAGATGCGTGGCGTTTCAGACGACGAGGGTAATTCACCATTCTGGCAATGGCTTCAAGAGCATTTCTTCTCTATCGATTTCACGCTTGCAGATTACCTGACAGGTATCGGCAAGAAAGGCTTTATCGCCGACTTGATGCCGAAACTGCCTATTTACATCAACCTGCTCAGCCCAGAAGCGCAAGCCGTGATTGGTCAAGTACATGACAACACGCGTCCAGCGCTGAAGCTGCTTGAGCGTGAAGGTTTTACCAACCGAGGCTACGTCGACATCTTCGATGGTGGCCCAACGGTTGAGTGTGATCTGCGTAATATTGAGTCGGTACGTCATTCATTCCGTGCGCAAGTCAAAATCTCTGAACATTCCAGCACACAAGACTTCTTGATGTGTAATTCATCTTTCGAGAACTTCCGTGCGACAGTCACTAAAGCGGCGTATGACGCAGAAACACAAAGCGTGATGATTGCACCAGACGTTGCGGATGCACTTTCGGTTGAAGAAGGGGATTTCGTTCGCCTTCTTCCGCAGTAACAGACGACAGAATTTAAGGATAGAAACAATGACACATTGGATTGCAGGTGAATGGGTACAAGGTCAGGGTGAAGCATTTACGTCTCTGTCGCCGTACAACCAAGAAGTGATCTGGCAAGGCAAAGGTGCAACGGCAGAGCAGGTGAACCAGGCGGTATCTGCAGCGCGTGAAGCGTTTATTAACTGGAAAAAGCGTCCATTTTCAGAGCGTGAGGCAATCGTGTTGGCTTTTGCGGAGAAAGTAAAAGAGAACAGCGAAAAAATCGCCGAAGTGATTGCCAAAGAAACCGGTAAGCCGATTTGGGAAACGCGCACTGAAGCAGCAGCCATGGCAGGTAAAATTGCCATTTCGATTCGCGCTTATCATGACCGCACTGGTGAGGCGAGCCGTGAAGCAGCAGGCAACCAAATCGTATTGCGCCACCGCCCATTGGGCGTGATGGCGGTGTTTGGTCCTTACAACTTCCCAGGCCACCTACCAAATGGTCACATTGTGCCTGCGCTACTGGCTGGTAACACGGTAGTCTTCAAACCGTCTGAGCAAACGCCATGGACGGGTGAATTGGCAATGAAGCTATGGGAAGAAGCCGGTCTGCCGAAAGGCGTGATTAACCTTGTTCAAGGCGCGAAAGAAACTGGTATTGCCCTCGCTGACGCAAAAGGCATTGATGGCGTACTGTTTACGGGTAGCGCGAATACGGGGCATGTATTACACCGTCAATTTGCGGGTCAACCGGGCAAGATGCTCGCACTAGAAATGGGTGGTAATAACCCGATGGTGATCTCTGATAAATATGGTGATTTGGATGCCACGGTTTATACCATCATCCAGTCAGCGTTTATCAGTGCTGGGCAGCGTTGTACGTGTGCTCGTCGTTTGTATGTGCCATTGGGTGAAAAAGGCGATGCGCTTATCACCAAGCTCGTTGAAGCGACACGCAATATTCGCGTAGACCAACCATTTGCAGAACCTGCGCCATTTATGGGACCGCAAATTTCGGTCGCGGCAGCCAAGTTTATTCTTGATGCACAAGCTAACCTACAGTCTCTTGGCGGTGAAAGCTTAATTGAAGCGAAAGCAGGAGAGGCGGCATTTGTTTCTCCTGGCATCATTGATGTAACGAACATTGCTGAGTTACCAGATGAAGAATACTTCGGCCCACTTCTGCAAGTGGTGCGTTACGAAGGGTTAGACAAAGCCGTGGCGCTAGCAAACGATACGCGCTTTGGCTTATCTGCTGGTTTGGTCTCAACCGACGACCAAGAATGGGAATACTTCGTTGACCACATTCGTGCAGGTATCGTGAACCGTAACCGCCAGCTCACTGGTGCAAGCGGTGATGCGCCATTTGGTGGTCCGGGGGCGTCGGGTAACTTGCGCCCAAGCGCTTACTACGCAGCAGATTACTGTGCGTACCCAATGGCATCAATGGAAGGTCAAGAGACTGTCTTGCCTGCAACATTGAGTCCAGGTGTAGCGCTATAAGTTTTAATAATAGAGTCGCAACTATGCATTGCGGCTCACCTTGCCGGCGCATCATTTAGGTATGGGTTGTAGTGATCGTTGGCAGAACACGAAAAGTGAGCAAAGACTCGGAAAAGCGTGTTGACTGACTGGCATTTACCGTCACAGGTTGATGGTTGCTCGTTCATTATTCTGGACAACTTTTGTTGTGAACGAGCAGCCAACTTCCGCTTACCTTTAAACTCTACATCTCGTAACAAGGAGTCGTTATGACGCCCGATGTGTTATTTGAATCGCTATGGCAAGATTACATTCAACGTCTTTGCCCTTCGGCGGCTAAAGTGCATCAGCTGCTTCAAGAAGATGAGCCTCTGATTAATGATCATATAGCTTTACGTACCTTCAATATCGCGCCTCTTGGTATTGAAACTCTAGCTAAGCCATTTGTAGCTATCGGTTACAAGGCGTGTGGTGATTACGTTTTCGAAAGCAAAAAGCTGGTTGCTAAGCACTATGAGCACCCAGATCCGAAGCAACCTAAAGTATTTATTAGTGAGCTAAAAGTTGAAGAGTGCTCTCCTGAGCTACAAGAGATTGTGAAAAATTTGATGGCACAAGTCGATGTTGACAAGCTGAACGATAGCGCATTCTTACATGGTGGACGCTTGTGGGATTTAAGCTTTGCTGATTACCAAACGTTGGCTAAAGAAAGTGAGTACGCATCTTGGCTTGCGGCGCATGGTTACGGAGCAAACCACTTCACGGTGAGCGTTAACCAGCTCAATGAATATGAAGAAGTGAAGCAGGTAAACGATCATCTGCGTACCGCTGGGTTTACCATTAATGAAAATGGTGGTGAAGTGAAGGGCACTCCTGAGGTGTTGCTAGAGCAGTCATCGACCATGGCAGATAAAGTAGCGGTTCGTTTTAGCGAAGGCACTGAAATTATCCCTGGCGGGTTTTATGAATTTGCTAAGCGCTATCCGATGGAAAATGGTGATTTGTACCCAGGTTTCGTGGCCGCTTCAGCTGACAAAATCTTTGAAAGTACGAATGGCTAAGTTTTAGGGTTAACCTGTTAAGCTTACTCATTAGTGTTCGCTGCACCCTATCTCATTTGGTCATGAGCAAATAAAAAGCCACCAATGTTGCCATTGGTGGCTTTTATAATTTTGTTCGTGTCACTCTAGTTTGAGATTAACGAGTACCGTAAACCACGATGGTTTTACCGTGAGCAGAGATTAGGTTCTGCTCTTCTAGCATCTTCAAGATACGACCTACTGTCTCACGAGAACAGCCAACAATTTGACCGATTTCTTGACGAGTGATCTTGATTTGCATGCCGTCTGGGTGAGTCATTGCGTCTGGTTGTTTTGCAAGGTTCAGAAGCGTCTGAGCGATACGACCAGTTACGTCTAGGAACGCCAGGTCACCCACTTTTTGGCTAGTTACTTGAAGACGACGAGCCATCTGCGCAGAAAGACGCATTAGGATGTCTGGGTTTACTTGGATAAGCTGACGGAACTTCTTGAAAGAAATTTCAGCAACTTCACAAGGAGATTTAGCACGAACCCAAGCTGTGCGCTCTTGGTCTTCCTCGAATAGACCAAGTTCACCAATAAAGTCTCCTTGGTTTAGGTAAGAAAGGATCATCTCCTTACCTTCTTCGTCTTTGATAAGAACCGCAACAGAACCTTTAACGATGTAGTACAAAGTTTCTGCCTTTTCGCCCGCGTGAATTAGCGTGCTCTTTGAAGGGTACTTATGAATATGACAGTGTGAAAGAAACCACTCTAATGTTGGGTCGGTTTGAGGTTTACCTAGAACCATAATATCTCACTTCCTCTGCAGGGTACGCTTGCGCTATCCATATTTTAGCTAAGCCTGAATTAGGCCTACTAGAATAAGAGCACTTTTTATATGCTGCAAGCTCTCTTGTGTTTCGGTAAGAAATAGTATCCTTT
This sequence comes from Vibrio sp. 779(2023), assembly GCF_033344285.1. Classification (NCBI taxonomy): domain Bacteria; kingdom Pseudomonadati; phylum Pseudomonadota; class Gammaproteobacteria; order Vibrionales; family Vibrionaceae; genus Vibrio; species Vibrio sp. 779(2023). Next base: position 17,010 of record NZ_JAWPOM010000029.1, on the reverse strand, counting down.
TTCGAAAACGATTTCTTGATTTTAATCGTGCCATGATTGAGATTTTGTAAGCAAAACTGTGCACATGATCACGGTATGAAAAGTAAACATCTTCGCAGGCAGGTTTTTAGCCAATTTTCCCTGTTTCGATGAGCTGTTGTAGGATAGGCCGAACTATGAGCTCCATTGCAAAGCTCATCTTACCGCCGGGTACGACAATCGTGTTGTGGCGTGACATGAATGAGCCATCAATCATGGCCAGCAGATATGGGAAGTCGACATTCTTGATACCGCGTAGGCGAATCACCACAAAACTCTCATCCAAACTAGGGATGCCTTTTGCATTAAGTGGGTTGGAAGTATCAACGGTCGGTACGCGCTGGAAGTTGATGTGAGTACGAGAAAACTGCGGAGTGATATAGTTGAGGTAATCGTCCATGGATCGCACGATTGAGTCCATTACCGCTTCACGCGAATGGCCGCGATCGCGAGTGTCACGTACGAATTTTTGTATCCACTCTAAGTTCACAATCGGCACCATGCCGATTAAGAAATCCACATGTTGAGCAACATTAACATCGCCATCGACCACGCCACCATGTAACCCTTCATAAAACAGCACGTCGCTGTTTTCGGGTAAGTCTTGCCACGGTGTAAACGTGCCTGGCATTTGATTGTAGGGAACCGCTTCGTCAAACGTGTGCAGATAACGGCGCACGCTGCCAGTGCCGTCATGCCCGAACTTACGGAAAAACTCTTCTAATCCCGGGAAGTCATTAGCTTGTGGGCCAAAGTAGCTAATGTGTCGACCTTGCTCGCGGGCTTTGCGAATTTCGATGTCCATTTCTGGGCGAGTAAAGCGATGGAAGCTATCGCCTTCAACCCATGCGGGTTTAACGTTCATCATATTGAACATTTTACGGAAGGCTTCAGATGTAGTGGTCGTGCCGGCACCGGACGAACCAGTAACCGCAATAATTGGGTGTTTAGCTGACATGACAAACCTTGTCGAAAATTACTTACCTGTAATGTGCAGTAGAGTTACTACTGCACGGTCGATATCCCACTATAGCACGTAACAATACCTTGTCATCGAGTGGGATACGGTAAAATGTGAAGGGTCTAAAATTTTGTTTTATGCTGAATATCGACGGTTTCGTGTAGCTCAGAGAACACGATAACCGCTTCACCTTTTTCCAATTGAGCTTTAACTTGATCAATTTTGTCTTGCAAAGAAACCTCGACGGTTCCGTAATCCGTTCCTTCGCGTAAGACGAATTCACGAATTAAGTTTTCCAATGTTTCCGGCGCAATGTCTTGCCATGGAATGATCATAAATACCTCTAACTTTTATGATGAGCGGCTAGTTTACTGCGTTCGTTGCTTGGATACAGCAGAAAGGTAATCTGCGGCGATACTTTCGTAATACGCGGGCAGCGCTTCCTCCAACCAAAACTTAGGTTTTAACGCCGTTCCTGTCAGGAAGCCAACATGGCCACCGTGTTCAAAGAGACGGTAATCAATGTTATCTGGCAGAACAAATTTCGGGATCACATCGTCGGTCATGAATGGATCGTCTTTGGCGTGAATGATCAGTGTCGGTAGCGTGATCTGTTGTAATTTACTTAAGCCTGAACATTGATCGTAATAATCTTGTGCGTCTTTAAAGCCATGCAATGGTGCGGTGATCAAATCATCGAATTCATACAGCCGTGTGACACGTTTTATTGAGTTGTAGGACAGCGCAAGCTCACCATGCAGTAGATGATGCTTTTGTAACGCGTTACGTTTCAGTGAAGAAAGCAGGTAACGGCGATACACTTTTGAAAAGCCTTGTTCAATACGGTTTGCACACGCCGCTAGGTCTAAAGGCGCTGAGATAATAGTCGCTGCATTCAAAATAGGGTGGTCTTTATATTGGGCTAAATAATTCGCCAACATGTTACCGCCAAGAGAAATACCAACCGCAACTTTGGGGTTATCAGGAAAGCGTTGCTCAAGGTGCTCTAAGAAGTGGCGGGCGTCAGTCACTTCACCAGAATGATAGGCGCGAGCTTTCTTGTTTGGCTTACCGCTACAGCCACGAAAATGCATCATCACCGACAGCCATCCAGATTGAGCAAATGCATTCATTAGCCCATTGGCATAAGGGCTATAGAAGCATCCCTCTAACCCATGAAATAAAACAAAAATCGGCTTTTTTAGTGCAGGCTCTTGGGTTGGGTCCTCGCTCCACGCGAGATCGAGAAAGTCGCCATCGGATGTATCGAGGGTTTGCCAAATCGGCGTAAATAACGCTTTTTTGCGAATAAAACGCGGCAAAAGCGTTTGGAGATGCGGGTTTTTGATCCCGGCGGCTGCGAAAAATTGTGTCATACCTAACTGCTCTTATGCGGTCCTTCGGTGTCCGTTGAAGAACTTATTAATATAATCCTTTATAAAGATTATAGGTATTCTACAGATTTATGGGCGTTTTGGTGGTTGAATGTTTGGCACCGGAATAGCAAAGGCTTGCTGCAAATGCTCCCCACCGAGTTGACGACAGTATCTCAACGTCAGTGGGTCACCATCATTTTTGAGTAGTGCAAGTGAGTTAATGCAGTCCACCAAATCCGCTTGTTGCTGCTTTTCTAGTTGCAGCTCAAACTGCAAGGTCTCACGATACAAAGCGTCATTGACTTGAGACTTAAGGTGGCGACGAAGGTCGCGAAAGGAGTGAAGTAAAGTTTCGCTCCTACCTAGACAGTCTTGCACCAAGGGCCAGTCTTTTTCTTGGAAAATGAGTTGCTGCTCATCGAGCCATCTGAGCAGCAGGAGTAGGTTCACGTTACCGTGGTAGTTGTTCTGTAATGATAAACACGCCTCTTTCACTTCTCGCACACCATAAAATTGCAGACTAAACTGCCAAAGGTGTTCTAGGGTGAGTGTGTATTCAGCGTGTTGATTACTCATTGATTAAACTCTAGCTCCATCTGCTCCAACGTTTCTTGAGCAGACATCCATTCCATTTCAATTTCTTCGAGCTCAGCTTTACTGGAAGCTTGAAGTGCCAGCACTTGGTTAAGTTTAGCTTTATTTTCGGCCGCATACAGTGAGTTGTCCGCCAATTGTTCTTCAGCTTCGGCCAGTGCAGCACCTAACTTATCCATTTTATTTTCTAGTTGTGTCAGCGTTTTGCGAATTGGCGCTGTCTGTTTTCGAAACTCTGCATCGCGACGTTTTTGCTCTTTCTTCGCAGCTGCGCTGTTGGCCGTATCTTTGCTTGGCTGCGCAGCCTGCGCTTCTTTGCGTTCCGCTCTTTGTTGTTCGGTTAACCATTTATAATAGTCATTTAAATCACCGTCGAACGGAGCAACTTGTCGATCATGCACTAAATACAAGTCATCGGTCGTAGCGCGCAGTAAATAGCGGTCGTGCGAAACAATCACCATCGCACCTTCGAATGTTTGCAGTGCCATCGTAAGTGCTTGGCGCATGTCCAAGTCTAAGTGGTTGGTCGGTTCATCAAGTAGCAACAGGTTTGGCTTTTGCCACACAATTAAAGCCAATACCAAACGGGCTTTTTCGCCACCAGAAAACGGCGCAACTTTTTCTAGTGCTTTGTCACCTTGGAAGCCAAAGCTACCTAGGTAATCACGTAGCTGCTGTTCGGTTTGATCGGGTGCGATTTGCATCATGTGTTGCAGCGGCGTTTCTTCAGGGTGAAGCGTTTCTAACTGGTGCTGAGCGAAGTAACCAATTTTCACGCCTTGTGAGTAAGTTAGGTCACCACCTTGCGCGTTAAGTTCACCAGAGAGCAGCTTGATTAATGTCGATTTACCCGCACCATTACGGCCGAGTAGACCAATACGACTGCCAGGAACCAAGTTCAAGCGGATCTTCTCTAAGATGAGGTTGTCACCGTAACCTGCAGATACTTCATCCATCATCATGATTGGGTTTGGCAGCGCAGCTGGCTCACGGAATTGGAAGCTAAATGGGTTATCGAATTGAGCTGGTAACACTTTCTCCATGCGCTCCAAAGCTTTAATACGGCTTTGAGCCTGGCGTGCTTTTGATGCTTTGTAACGGAAGCGGTCGATGTAGCTTTGCATGTGAGACATCTGCTTCTGTTGCTTTTCAAACATCGCTTGTTGTAACACCATCTTTTGTGCGCGTTGGTTTTCGAATGACGAGTAGTTACCCGTGTATTCGTTCAGCTGCTGATTCTCGATGTGAATGATGCGACCAACGATTGGATCAAGGAAGTCTCGGTCGTGCGAGATCAGAATCAGCGTGCCAGGGTAGTTTTGTAGCCAACGCTCTAACCACATTACCGCGTCCAAATCCAAGTGGTTGGTTGGCTCATCGAGTAGCAATAAGTCAGAACGACACAATAGCGCTTGAGCCAAGTTAAGACGCATACGCCAACCACCCGAGAATTGGGTCAAACTCCAACTCATTTGCTCTTGGCTGAACCCTAAACCATCGAGCAGTTCTGCCGCGCGAGCGCGAATGCTGTAACCACCAATGGTTTCAATTTTACCGTGTATCTCGGCAACTAGGGTTCCGTTGTCTTGTGTTTCTGCTTCAGCTAACTGCTTTTCGAGAGCGCGGTATTCGCGATCACCATCAATGACGTATTCCAGTGCAGTGCGCTCTAGCGCAGGCGTTTCCTGTGCGACCCAGGCCAACTCCCAATGTTGAGGTTGGCTAAATGAGCCTGCATCAATTGACAGTTCATCTTTCAGTAGGGCAAACAGCGTTGATTTACCGCAGCCGTTTTTGCCCACAAGACCGACTTTATCGCCAGGGTGAATAGTCGCAGAAGCTTGGTCTAAAAGAGGTTTACCGCCACGCAGTAACTGAATATCAGAGAAGGTAATCATAAAGTTTTCATTCACTTTGCGCAGTGCGCGTTGCTTGGTTACATAGCGAAGTGGTTTCAATCGTTTTTAAAGCCACTTGGGTATATATCTAGCGGTGAATAGTAGGGGTATTGACCGGAAAAGTCGATTGATTCGCTTTAATTGCATTATGCTGTACAAAAAAGTATAACAATTTGATAACGGATAAAAATAACCACAAGGACGACCATTTGGCTGTTGCACCGTCTATTCTCCCAAAAGTTCTGGTCATTTATGCTCATCCAGAGCCACATAACTCGATTGCCAATCAAGTGATGATAAAAAAAGCTCAGTCGCTTGATCACGTCACTGTGCACGATCTTTACGGTGTTTACCCCGATTTCTTTATTGATGTGAATTACGAACATGAGTTGTTGCTCGCTCACGATGTGATTGTATTTCACCACCCACTTTATATGTATTCATGTCCAGCCCTATTAAAAGAGTGGCTAGACCGAGTGTTAGGTAAAGGCTTTGCGTTTGGCGGAGGTGCGGCGCTAGAAGGAAAATACTGGCGCAGTGTCATTACAACAGGTGGTAAAGAAGAAGCCTTCAGCGCGAAGGGGTACAACAAATACCAACTTGAGCAAATCTTGCAACCGTTTGAACTGACGGCAGCCCTATGCCAAATGCACTGGATTGAACCTCTGGTGTTGTATTGGTCAAGAAATGTTTCGGATATTGAACGCTACGAACATGCCGAGTTATACCGTGGATGGCTGAGTAACCCACTTGAAAACTGGCAAGCGGCAGATCGAGGAGGTCAGTATGGCGATCACCAGTGAGTTTCTTCAAAGCAGTGTGGTCTTTCTTTCGGCTGCGGTTATTGCGGTGCCGATTGCTCAGCGCCTTGGGCTTGGCTCGGTTTTAGGTTATTTACTCGCTGGTGTGTTGATTGGCCCATGGGGGCTTGGCTTAATTAGCGACGTTGATGCCATTTTGCATTTTGCCGAGCTTGGGGTTGTGTTGTTACTGTTTTTGATAGGGCTGGAATTAAACCCTAAAAAATTGTGGCAGATGCGAGGGCCGATTTTAGGTTTAGGCGGTGCGCAGGTTGTGGTCACGACCGCCGTGATTGGTAGTGTCGTCAGTATGTTTGGCGTAAGCATGCAAGTGAGTTTGGTGATCGGGATGGGGTTGGCGCTGTCCTCGACGGCGATTGCGCTTAAAGTCATTGAAGAGCAAGGGCTTAATGGTACCGAAACGGGGCAATCTGGTTTTGCGGTGCTGCTCTTTCAAGATATTGCAGTGATCCCGATGCTGGCGATGTTGCCCTTGCTAGCAGGCGGGCATAGTGGTGGAAGTTGGTTGGATGTCTTCACTATTTTAGGCAGTGTGGTAGCACTGTTGATTGGAGGTCACTTTTTACTACGTCCGCTATTTCGTTTTGTCGTGATGAGCGGCGTTCGTGAGCTCTTTACCGTTGCTGCACTTTTAGTCGTGCTTGGCATTTCGGTCGTGATGCAAAAGCTTGGCCTTTCGATGGCATTGGGGACTTTTTTAGCAGGCGTTTTGCTGGCAGAGAGTGAGTATCGCCATGAGCTGGAAATCGCTATCGAGCCATTTAAAGGTCTGTTGTTGGGGTTATTCTTTATTGCGGTGGGCATGGCGGTAAACTTGGGGTTATTGGCATTACACCCTTTAGAGATTCTCGGTGCGGTGGTGGCTTTGGTCGTGGTTAAGGGTTTGGTTTTGTATGCATTGGCGAGAGCTGCCCGTGTCGGAGCCAAAGCGAGAAGCCGTATGGCTGCAATTTTGAGCCAAGGCGGTGAGTTTGCCTTTGTCATATTTACCGCGGCGAGCCAAGAGGGCATTTTGTCCAAAGAGCAAGTGGCGTTTCTGTTGGTGGTGGTCAGTCTATCCATGGTGACGACTCCTCTTTTGCTGATGGGACAAAAGAAGTGGTTTGCTCATACCCTGAATCAAGAAGAAGAGGGCATGACCACGAAAGTCGTGGATCGCCGACCACGCGTTATCATTGCAGGCTTTGGACGTTTCGGTCAGATCGTCGGACGTTTAATGTATGCCAATAAAATCAAAGTGACAGTATTAGAAAGTGATGCCAGCCAAATCCACCTATTACGTAAGTATGGTTACAAAGTGTTTTATGGCGATGCTACACAAATTGACCTATTGAGGGCTGCTGGCGCTGATAAAGCGGAAGCATTGATTATTTGTACTGATTCACCTGATGAGGTGATGGCCATCGTGGACATTTGTCGCGTGCACTTCCCGAAACTTAAGTTGTTAGCCCGAGCAAGAAGCCGTGTCGAGGCTTACCAGTTAATGAGTCATGGTGTAGAGAATTACTCTCGTGAAACATTTTTAGGGGCGCTAGATCTCGGTCGCCAAGCGCTCGTAGAACTGGGTATGCATCCTTATCAAGCAAAGCGGGCAGAAGCACATTTTCGCAAGTTAGATAATGCTATGCTTAAGGACTTATTGCCTCAACACAATGAAGATAAGAAATTAGCTCAAAGAGCGAAAGAGGCCCGCAAAGAGCTAGAAGAAATATTTGGTCGTGAAATGGAGAGCGACCATCAGTCACCTAATCATTGGAAGTAGTACTTGAGCCAAGACTCAAGCTAAGGAAATAGCGTGAAAATCAAGAAACGTTTTATTGCCGGCGCTAGCTGCCCAAATTGCAGCCAGCAAGATACCCTGCGCTGGTGGATTGAAAATAACATCGAGTTAGTTGAGTGTGTCGAGTGTGAGTTTACAGAGCAGCGCAAACCACAATCTGTAGAGAAAAATAAACACTCAGATCAGGAAATGATCGGAATTTTTAAGCCGGAGTAATTGAACTTCGATAATTGATCCCCATAATACACCCAGATATCTCAGTACTTAACCCCATTCAGGTTAAGTCAATTAATCTCCCTGGAGTTAGTATGAAAATTGAAAAGAACGTTGTTGCAAGCCTTGCATACAAAGTAATGATGGAAGACGGTGTCGTTGTTGATCAATCAACAGCAGAAGCACCTCTAGATTACCTTCACGGTCACAACAACCTAATCACAGGTCTTGAAAAAGAACTTGAAGGTAAAGTGGCTGGCGACAAGTTCTCAGTAACGGTAGCTCCTGAAGAAGCTTACGGTGAGCACAACGATGCGCTAGTACAGCGCGTTCCTGCGGACGTATTCCAAGGCGTTGAGCAAATCGAAGTTGGCATGCGCTTTCTAGCTGACACTGACCAAGGTCCAATCCCTGTTGAAGTAACAGAAGTTGACGGCAACGAAGTGGTTGTTGACGGTAACCATATGTTAGCTGGTCAAACACTAACTTTCGAAGTAGAAGTTATGTCTACACGTGAAGCAACAGCAGAAGAGATCGAACACGGTCACATCCATCAAGGTGGTGGCTGTTGTGGTGGTCACGATCATGACCACGATCACGAAGAAGAAGGCGGCTGCTGTGGCGGCGGTAGCTGTGGTTCTCACTAATCATAAGCGCCTTCACTAGATAATCTTATCTAGCAAAGCTTTGAAAAGCGCAAGTTGAGTTTTCAACTTGCGCTTTTTGTTTATCTAAGGTGTAGTGCCAACCATACAAGGAATAACAGTTGGACAAAGCGATGACGAAACCTTTCTCGATTGCCATTCATGGCGGTGCAGGCACCATCTTGCGTGAACAGATGAGCGATGAGCTGCAACAATCCATCTTGGCGGATTTAGAAGCTGCGGTAAAAGCGGGACATCAAATTCTAGAAACGGGCGGTGAAGCCTTAGATGCCGTCGTAGCGGCAGTGAAAGTATTGGAAGACTCTCCTAACTTTAATGCGGGTAAAGGCTCAGTGCTGACCAACAACGAAATGGTAGAAATGGACGCTTCTGTGATGGATGGGCGAAACCTTGCAGCAGGTGCGGTCGCTGGGGTTCGTCATATCAGAAACCCAATTGAGCTCGCTCGTGACGTGATGCGAAACAGCAATCATGTGTTGTTGGTGGGTGAGGGCGCAGAGAAGTTTGCTTTTGAGCAAGGACATGAGTATACCGAGCAAGATTACTTCTTTACTGATCGCCGTTATGAGCAGTTGCTGTCTATGCGTGAGAAAGGACTGTTTGCTTTGTCGGAATCTCGTTACCCAGATGACCGTAAGCACGGTACGGTTGGTGCGGTAGCGTTAGATCAACAAGGTAACTTAGCCGCTGCCACCAGTACGGGTGGCGTGACGAATAAGAAATACAACCGAGTCGGAGATTCGGCTCTGATTGGTTGTGGTACGGTGGCCGAAAATGGCGTTGTGGCAGTTTCCACTACGGGTGTCGGAGAGTTCTTTATTCGTAAACGTGTTGCGGAAGACGTTGCAGCACGTATGCGTTACTTACAAGAAGATATTCATACGGCTTGTGAACACATTATCCAAGGTGATCTCAAACAGATGGGCGGAGAGGGCGGTTTGATTGCCATTGATGCTAAAGGTGAGATGCACTTTGCGATGAACAGTTCTGGCATGTACCGAGCAGGCATTAATACGCAAGGCGAGCTGAGCGTTAAAATCTACGCCGACGAATAGCTTCCTCTTGAGAACCTTCTTAAGTAATCAATACAACAAAGCCCAGAACATGTTCTGGGCTTTATGCTGTTTGAGCCTGCATTTTAATAATGCGGTGGTGGGGTTTCTTCTGACGGATCGGCTAAATTCGACGAGTCCATATTTTTTACTTTACCTACCACATATTTCATCTGATCGAGCATCTTGGTAATTTGCAGTTGTTGCTGCGATAAAGCGCTGTTCAGATCTTCAATAGTCTGTTCTTGGAACGCAAGCTGACATTCTAAGTCATTAATGCGTGCTTCCAATTGCTGAATGATTTTTTCTGTCATGATCCGTTCTCTAACTGCCAAGCTTGGGCAATACCTGCTGAAGTAGCAGTAATTACGCGTTGTTTTGAATCAAAGGCTGCATCATACACGACCGCACGGGGAGGGCGAGTGTCTTTTTTGGGCTCCACTTCAAATCCACTCATTCGTTTTCCGGTTTGAGTATCCCATATCGACACACGGCCAGAAGGGCTTCCTGTGACTAGTTGAGTCCCGTCGTCAGAAAATCGTGCGGTAGAGAAAATTAATTGGCGTGACCAACTGCTCAACTGTGTGACTTCTTGTCCAGTTTTTAAATTCCAAACAATCGCTTGGTTTCCGCCATCAGATGTCATTGCTAATTTTCCATCTCTTTGCAGGGCCACGCGAACAATTCGTTGTTCATGTTCGAAGGTTCGTAGTACTTGTCCGGTTTCGGTGTCCCACAGATACGCTTTATAGTCATTACCTCCGGTTAGGGCGAAGCGCCCATTAGGAGAAATGGCCACGGAATTGACTTTTTCACGATGTGCAAGGAACTCCATGCGACGCCCGGTGACTAAGTTGACATAAATTGCTTTACCGTTGGATAACCCAAGCAGAACTTGTTCACCATTACTGGTGATATCAACGTCGCGAATGAGCGCATCAGAGATAGACCAAAGGCCTTCGGATTGCGTCCAGCCTAGGTCCCAAACTGCGAAGTTCATTTGGCTTGCTGTAATTGCGTAGCGACCATTGTCAGATATGCGGATATGGGAAACCACATTGGCATCGGCATCGAGTTCACCCAGATTGGCTAGTTGTTCATTTTGCTCTAGGTCCCACAACATCAAATGACGTTGTTGAGAATAGAGCAGAGCAAACCGTCCATCTCTGCTAAGTGCGAAGCTCGTCGCACCTTGAGGTTCTATCGGCCAACGCTGCACTTCACGCTCGGCGAAAAAGCAACCATTTAACGTGGTGATGACAATTAAATATAGGAATAAATGAAAAATTCTTTGCATCACATCTAATAATCCGGTTTGTGTCTTAAGACATATAGCTAGTATATTGGTATAACGATTGTCTTCACTAGTCTCATAGAAGATTTGTGCACAACAACCAATGGCAGAGCCATTATTGGGAGAATTTAATGAAATCAGTTTTAAAAGTGTCGCTACTTGCTGCAACAGTTATGCTAGCGGTAGGTTGTCAGAAAGAAGAAACTAAAACAGAAACCGCACCTCAAGCAGAACAAGTTCAAGCAGAAACCGGTAAAGCGGTTCACTTTAAAACCGACGACGACAAAGCGGCATACGCAATCGGTGTTTCATTTGCTAACTACCTAAGCACAAGCATCGACAAGCCAAGCGAAATCGGCATTAATCTTAACAAAGATTTGGTACTAAAAGGTATCGAAGACGTCTTCAAAGGCAATGCTGAATTGAATGAAGAAGAAACACGTGCAGCACTAGAATCTCTAGACAAGCGTGTTGCAGAAAAGATGCAAGCACAAGCGGCTGAGAAAGCAGCTGAAGCGAAAAAAGCTGGCGATGATTTCCGTGCTGAGTTTGAGAAGCAAGAAGGCGTAGTGAAGACAGATACAGGTCTTCTATACCAAGTAATGACACCAGCTGAAGGTGAGAAGCCAAAAGACACTGATACGGTTCAAGTACACTACAAAGGTACTCTGATCGACGGTACTCAGTTCGACAGCTCATACGATCGTGGTGAACCTGCAACGTTCCCACTTAACCGTGTAATCCCAGGTTGGACAGAGGGTGTTCAGCTAATGCCTGTGGGTTCTAAATTCAAATTCGTTATCCCGCCAGAGCTAGCATACGGTGACCAAGACACACCAAGCATTCCTGCTAACTCAACGCTAGTATTTGAAGTTGAGCTGCTAAAAGTTGAGAACGACAACGCAGAGCAATAACAATAAGCTGCGATAAGTTATTGAAAAAGGTCCGTTTAACGGGCCTTTTTTGTTCTAGGTCACTAGTTGGTGAGTTTGCTAGGTTGCTTTTCAAATTTTCTGATAAACTTACACCAATTTGTTGATTTTTCGCTCGAAGGCTTATGACAACTACAGAAACAATAAACGCGGAGATGTTGCTCGAAATGGAATCCGTTAACGTGATGCCGTTTACCGAGCACGACAAAATCATTTTAAGATCTTATGAGGCGGTCGTGGATGGTATCGCCAGCCTGATAGGTCCATTTTGTGAAATCGTTCTTCACTCTCTAGAAGACTTAAATACCTCTGCAATTAAAATCGCTAACGGTGAAAATACGGGGCGCCAAGTCGGCTCACCAATCACTGATTTAGCGCTTAAGATGCTAAAAGACATCGAAGGCTCGGAGCGCAACTTCTCACGTTCGTACTTTACCCGTGCAAAAGGTGGCGTGTTGATGAAGTCGATTACTGTCGCCATTCGTAATGGCGAAAATCGCGTGATTGGTTTGTTGTGTATCAACGTCAACTTGGATGCGCCTTTCTCGCAAGTTCTTCAGTCTTTCATGCCGACGCAAGAAGCGAAAGAAGCGGCTTCCTCGGTCAACTTTGCTAGTGACGTAGAAGAGCTGGTGGACCAAACTGTTGAACGCACCATCGAAGAGATCAATGCGGATAAATCCGTGTCTAACAACACCAAAAATCGCCAGATCGTGATGGAGTTGTACGACAAAGGTATCTTCGATATTAAAGATGCCATCAACCGTGTTGCGGATCGCCTTAATATTTCAAAACACACCGTTTACTTGTACATTCGTCAACGTAAAACCGAGGATGATGAAAGGTGAGTAAACTGACTTACACGTTAGTGGTGAATGGTCCCGTTTATGGCAGCCAGTCAGCGCGCAGTGCTTATCAGTTCGCCAAAGCGTTGATAGAGCAAGGCCATCAGCTAGTGAGCGTCTTCTTTTATCAAGATGGTGTGACTAATGGTACTGCTTTGAGTGTGCCAGCTAACGATGAATTTGATCTCAATAAGGCGTGGCAGTCTTTGGCTAAAGAGCATGGTGTTCGCCTAGAAACTTGTGTCGCGGCCGCTTTGCGTCGCGGGATTGTAAGTGAAGAAGAAGCGAATCAACATGGTTTGGTTCAGAACAATCTAGCCGATGGTTTTGAACAAGCAGGCTTAGGTAGCCTAGCTGAAGCGATGTTAACCCAAGACAGAGTGGTACAGTTTTGAGTCAGTTAACTTATCTATTTCGTAGTGCGCCACATGGCAGTGCAGCTGGTCGTGAAGGTGTGGATGCACTGTTAGCCGCGTCGGCTTACTGTGAAGATATCAGCGTCATTTTCATGGGTGACGGGGTATACCAGCTTCTACTCGGACAAGACCCCAACAATATTTTGAGTAAAGATTACGCGCCGATGTTAAAGCTTTTCGATTTATACGACATCGAACAAGTCTTTGTGTGTTCAGAGTCGTTAACCCAGCGAGGTTTGGCGCAAGCGGATTTAGTCATTGAAGCCCAAGCGTTAAGCTCAGAACAGCTCAAAGATAAGTTACAACACGCTGGCAAGCTACTGTCTTTTTGAGGAAGGTATGTTACACATCATAAAAACAGTCTCTGCTCTAGAAGACGCCATGCCCTTATGCAGTGAACAGGATGACATCTTACTTATAGAAGATGCAGTGTACGCTGCTAACTCGCAACATAAAGCATTTTCCCATCTAAAAAACCGCAGCGTATTTGTGTTAGAGAGCGATGCGCAAGCTCGCGGTATTGCAAATCGTATCAGTCCATCGCTGACGATTGTGAATTACTCAGGCTTCGTTGAACTAACAGCAAAACAGGATAAATCCCTAACTTGGGATTGAACAAGATTTGCTGTCGACAAAGCTTTACGGATGAATTGTTCTAATTGAACAAAAAAGATCCGTATATTTCTTGACACACCTCTCACTGCTGCATAGAATTTTGCGTCCCTAACTGCATTGGCAGTTGGGGATAGATTTTTCACAAAGCTTACTTTCAAGTAAATCAGGAGCTAGTTAATGGCAACTATTAACCAGTTGGTACGTAAGCCACGTGCAAAGCAAGTTGTTAAAAGCAACGTGCCTGCACTAGAAGCGTGCCCACAAAAACGTGGTGTATGTACTCGTGTTTACACTACTACACCTAAAAAACCTAACTCAGCACTTCGTAAAGTTTGTCGTGTACGTCTGACAAACGGCTTCGAAGTTACATCGTACATCGGCGGTGAAGGTCACAACCTTCAAGAGCACTCAGTTGTTCTAATCCGTGGTGGTCGTGTTAAAGACCTTCCAGGTGTGCGTTACCACACTGTTCGCGGCGCACTAGACTGTGCTGGCGTAAATGACCGTAAACAAGGTCGTTCTAAGTACGGTGTGAAGCGTCCTAAGTCTTAATGGATTCCGTTAAGTAAGGCCAAACACTAAATTATTTTTAATTTTTTGAAAAAACTGAAAAGTTTTGGATAAAACCTGAAGAAGACAACGGAGATAAATCCATGCCACGTCGTCGCGTCATTGGTCAGCGTAAGATCCTTCCAGATCCAAAATTCAAATCTGAATTGCTGGCAAAATTCGTTAACATCCTAATGGTTGACGGTAAAAAATCTACTGCAGAGAAAATCGTTTACACTGCACTAGATGCTATGGCTGAAAAGTCTGGTAAAGACCACTTAGCTATTTTTGAAGAAGCTCTTGAAAACGTTCGCCCAGCGGTAGAGGTTAAATCTCGCCGTGTTGGTGGTTCAACTTACCAAGTACCTGTAGAAGTACGTCCGGTTCGCCGTAACGCACTTGCTATGCGTTGGTTGGTTGAAGCTGCGCGCAAGCGTGGTGAAAAATCTATGGCTCAACGCCTAGCTGCTGAAATGCTAGACGCGTCTGAGAACAAAGGTACTGCGGTTAAGAAACGTGAAGACGTTCACCGCATGGCTGACGCAAACAAAGCGTTCGCTCATTACCGTTGGTAATACCTTCTGTGCTGCGAGGTTCTCTCGCAGCACTTTTCTATACTCTAAGGTACACCTTAGTAAGAGGATACAATCGTGGCTCGTAAAACTCCTATTGAGCTATACCGTAATATCGGTATCTGTGCTCACGTAGATGCAGGAAAAACAACCACAACTGAGCGTATTCTGTTCTACACTGGCCTTTCTCACAAAATCGGCGAAGTTCACGATGGTGCAGCAACCATGGACTGGATGGAGCAGGAGCAGGAGCGTGGTATCACTATCACATCCGCTGCGACTACTACATTCTGGCGTGGTATGGAAGCACAGTTCCCTGAGCATCGCGTAAACATCATTGATACCCCTGGACACGTTGACTTTACTATCGAAGTAGAGCGTTCTCTTCGTGTACTTGATGGTGCTGTGGTTGTGTTCTGTGGCTCATCTGGTGTTGAACCTCAGTCTGAAACTGTATGGCGTCAAGCAGACAAATACCACGTTCCACGTTTGGTATTTGTAAACAAGATGGACCGTGCGGGCGCAGACTTCCTACGCGTTGTGAACCAAATTAAGAATCGTCTTGGTGCGACTCCTGTTCCAATCCAGCTGAACGTTGGTGCGGAAGATGAGTTCAGAGGTGTCATCGACCTTATCAAGATGAAAATGATCAACTGGAATGATGCCGATCAAGGCACTTCGTTTACTTACGAAGACATCCCAGCTGACATGATTGAACTTGCTGAAGAGTGGCGCAACCACATGGTTGAATCCGCTGCTGAAGCTAGCGAAGAGCTGATGGACAAGTACCTTGAAGAAGGTGAATTGACTGAAGCTGAGCTCAAACAAGCTCTACGTACTCGCACACTAAATAACGAAATCGTACTGGCTACTTGTGGTAGTGCGTTTAAGAACAAAGGTGTTCAAGCGGTACTGGATGCAGTAGTTGAGTTCTTGCCATCGCCTGTTGACGTACCTGCAATTAAAGGTGTCGACGAAAGAGAAAATGAAGTTGAGCGTCATGCTGACGACAACGAACCTTTCTCAGCGCTAGCGTTTAAGATTGCGACTGACCCATTCGTGGGCACGCTAACTTTCATGCGTGTTTACTCCGGTGTTGTAAACTCGGGTGACGCTGTTTACAACTCAGTAAAAGAGAAGAAAGAGCGTTTCGGTCGTATCGTTCAGATGCATGCGAATAAGCGTGAAGAAGTGAAAGAAGTTCGCGCTGGTGATATTGCAGCTGCTATCGGTCTGAAAGACGTAACAACAGGTGACACACTGTGTGATCAGAACCACAAAGTGATTCTAGAACGCATGGAGTTCCCTGAACCAGTTATTCAGATTGCTGTAGAGCCTCGTTCTAAGGCAGACCAAGAGAAAATGGCTATCGCGCTAGGTAAACTAGCTGCGGAAGATCCATCATTCCGCGTGGAAACGGACGACGAATCAGGTCAGACTCTGATCTCAGGTATGGGTGAACTTCACCTAGACATTATCGTTGATCGTATGAAGCGTGAATTCAGCGTTGATTGTAACGTTGGTAAACCTCAGGTTGCTTACCGTGAAACCATTCGTGGTAAAGCGGAAGTTGAAGGTAAGTTTGTTCGTCAATCAGGTGGTCGTGGTCAATACGGTCATGTTTGGGTCAAACTTGAGCCTTCTGAGCCTGGTGAAGGTTTCGTATTCGTAGACGAAATCGTGGGCGGTGTGATTCCTAAGGAATACATCAGTTCGGTATCGAAAGGTATCGAAGAGCAAATGAATAGTGGTGTTCTAGCGGGTTACCCTGTACTAGATATTAAAGCTACACTATTTGATGGTTCTTACCACGATGTAGACTCAAGCGAGATGGCGTTTAAGATCGCTGGCTCGATGGCATTCAAGAAAGGTGCACTAGAAGCACAACCTGTGATTCTAGAACCTATGATGAATGTCGAAGTAACCACTCCGGAAGACTGGATGGGTGACGTTGTTGGTGACCTAAACCGTCGTCGCGGTATCATTGAAGGCATGGACGAAGGTGTGGCTGGTCTTAAGATCATCCGTGCTCAAGTACCACTATCCGAAATGTTCGGTTACGCAACTGATCTACGTTCTGCAACTCAAGGCCGTGCGTCTTACTCTATGGAGTTTCACGAGTACGCTGAAGTGCCGAAAAACTTCGCAGATAAAATTATTGCAGAGCGTGGTTACTAATTGACGATTGAACTGCAAAAAGTTTACGACTTTTTGCGAGATCAGGGCGTCCAAATATTGCGCTAACGGGCGTTGGCGCATAAAATAACAATTTCTGGCGCGTCGTCGATCAATAATGATCACGACGAATCATAACTAGGAAGGAACACGATCGTGTCTAAAGAAAAATTTGAACGTACGAAACCGCACGTTAACGTTGGTACTATCGGCCACGTTGACCACGGTAAAACA